>JANYGO010000139.1 GCA_025362325.1 Cyanobacteriota bacterium
GTTGGGCTACTTTCCTGATTGATGTATCACCTTGTTCATAGGTTTTAACTATTTTTTCACGAAACTCGATCGAATAAGCTTTCATTTTTTATGCTGATATACTGAATTTAGTGTACCACACATACATGGAATCTGCTGTATTAAACAAATATTTACAGCAAAGTACAAGTGGATCAGAGGTGAGAAAATACTCGTATATCATGATTGGAGTAGAGGCTATCGCTTTCAAATTTATTGCCAGACTCAAACTGAAGGCGAACGAATAGTAAAGGATTTACTGAAAATACAAGGACATACGATTGATAAACAGTATCTCAAGTTAAACGAGCCGCTGTATCCAGACAAACTACCTAAACCAGCTCAACCTATATTAGGTAAAGAACGCAAGCCGAAGCGGTATAGACCAGAAAGTACAGTCTATTACAGCCATGCGACGCTGCACTTGCCTACCTTTGGGTTGAAGGTAGCACTGGGGTGATTCGCGATTTATTTCCACTTTTGAATAATTCCCAGTTACGGAATCAATGGTGTCTGAGTTGTGCCGCGATTCCGAAGCATAGCGGCAACTTGCGCCGACGGCACCCTGATTCTAAAGCCGATCGCACTTCCTGCACTTTCGCCTGTGCGATCGGGGAATCGGTATTGCCGCCTCTGATGTGAATGTGCCATACTTTGGTTCCAGCACGGTAGGAAAATCTAAAATATTTGTTTCCACCACAGGCTGTTCCGCGCGGACAGTAAGTAGAGATGGCGTCTGTTACAGAATGGTCATCAGCAGGGGCGGCAAATAATGCTGTAACAACCTCGACAGGGGTTACAGAATCATCATTACCGGGCGAGACTGTTGACTCTGTAACCGCGACCTCGACAGCGCTGTTAACCATCGCGTTTTACTCCTTCCACTACTATCAAACCCTGGTAGATGCAGTGGAGTTTTTCATTCACATAATCTACTTCGTAGGGCTGTATTATCATCCGCTGGCTCCTATGGCCATTGAGTTCGCGAAAGTCAATTCCTTGAGCGAGGTTTTCTTCACAGATTTTGATGTATTCGTTCATCAAACCACTAAATTCAATAAAGGCGTGACATTCAGTGAGTTGCGCTCCGTGGTAAAAATTGGCAGAAACGATGCGCATCTTCTCTAAGGTTTGTTCGGGTGTCATTGGTTTACTTCCAAAATTTTAAAAAAATGGTTAAGCGCGATCGCACAATTTGTCTGATCGCACTCGCATTAACTAGGTGGTCGGTGGGGAAAACACTGGAGTTGGTACAGGCATTTCTGGAGTCGCCACTTTATCGAATTGCGCCGATATCGCCTCAGCCATCGGCACAAGCTCGTGCGCCAGCAAGTTTTCGGCATCTTCATCTTCCTCGATCAAGTGCAGGCGAGCTTCGTGATCGGACAAGGCTGTGGCAATTTTGGCCATAGCTTTGATCAAAGCGCCGAGTAGATTTTGAGTTTGTTCTGAGTTCATGCGTTTAACTTCCTTGTTAGTTGAGTTGGGTGCCCGTCTCTCCGTCGGTCACACCACTTTTTTTACTGGCAGGTGTCGCCAGCAGCGGTTAGGGTTTATCCGGATAACGGAATTCTTCAGGATGCTGATAGCGATCGAGAATCGCTTCACCGTCATAATTTCCAGTCTCGCCATCGTCTGGAAAATATTCATCATAGTCATCGTGGTCGGGGTCATTCCATAGTGGATAGTTTTCGTCAAACTTCGTGGCATCAAACACCGAACGATCGAAATCTGTCTTTTCTACCAATATGTCTTTTTCGCTGTTCCAGCCGAGTTCCAGCACTTGGTATGTGACCGACTCTGGACTGAACAAGGCTTGAAGTTGTCGAGCCACCTCGATCGCTATTTTTGTCAGGTCGGAGTCGGCGGCGACCGACGGGTGATGGGTTGCTAGTTGGACGTGACTGATGATGGCCATCGCTGTCAAGAGAGGAAGTTCGATCACAGAGGGCGGCGCACTTTCCAGTTGGGCCAGTTCGGCAGCAAATTGTTTGAAGTCTGGTTTGGTCATTGTTTGACTGCCTTCCGGAATTCTTTGCCTGCTGAGAAGGTCGGCACTACGGTTGCTGGGATTTTCATCGTCTCACCGGTCTTGGGGTTGCGGCCTTCACGCGCAGAGCGATCGCGCTTCTCAAATGAGCCAAACCCGACTAAGGTTACTTTCTCTCCGTCGGCAACGGCATCAACTATTGTGCCTAGAATGGCGTCCAGTATGGCGTTTGCCTGCTTTTTAGTGGTTAAGGTTTTGAACGCGACAGCTTCGATTAGTTCGGCTTTGTTCATTGGTTGGCTAGGTTATTAGTCATTAGTTATTAGTTATTAGTCCTGCTACACATTGAAGCTGACCGCTGCGGGTACGCTATTGCTTGCTACACATAAACGTTGTTATTATGGGGTGTTTATGTGTAGCTTCAGTTTTGGAATTAGTTAATCGTAGTCGTTTTTTTTCCCTCGGGTGTCAAAATTTGAGTTCGCTTCCGTGGGCCTAAATCGTCAGGCAACTCATCAAGCTTTTTACCCAAGGCGCGACAAAGTGCCTTGACTTGGCGAATTGTTAGCTCCGGTGAGTCCTCCCCCGACAACCATCTGCTGATAGCCGACTGGCTGAGCGTTTTAGTTCCCGTTCGATCAGGTATTTGTCGAGCTAAAGCAGTTTGAGTTAGGCCCGCTTGTTCCATGAGTAGTTGCAATGCGGGCATATCTTCAGGATTTTGAGTTTGCTTTCTTCTGACCATATAATAACAAAAATTATGCGTCAACGCATTGACAAGGGCAAAAACTATGCGTAAACTCATAGATGGAGACACAACAAAGGGACGCCTGAACAAGCCGGACAGGATAAATGCTTGGCTTAGCTGGAGTCCTTGCTTTTAGTGTCTCACTGCATACGCTCAGCGGCGAGAAGCTTGCAAGGCATCGAACCCCTTACCTCCAGCCTTTCGGAGCGTCTAACACCCCATCACTTGCTTTAGCACCGGGCCTCCCCGGTGCTTTCCTCAAAACTTATGCAAGACCTAACCACCAAAACGCTCAAAGAACTCAAGGCTATGGCTGACCAGAGCTTTGAAAAGGCTTACAGGCTTGACATTCACTATTCCGGCGACAAACGAGTGCGCCAAACCTGGGTTCACTTTTTGGAGCGCTGCTACAATGCCGGCTTGCTCGGTACTAAGCCTGAGGTCGCACCGATCGGCATTGATGCTGCGGAAACTTCCCCCGGTGTCGATCGCAAATCCCCCGGTCTGACCGCCGCCGATGCGTGGAACCCGAATGAATTTGGCGAAATTCTTCACAAGTCAGAAGCCAGCGGCCAGCTCAATCTGCTGCTGTGGGAAGAAACAAACGAGCCACCAGAACCAGGCGACCACGGCTCAACTGAAGATCTCCGCCGCGCTTACGACATTTGGGAGTTAGAAAATTGCGTCCAGGGCGCGGGTGCGATCGACCTTCAGTTACATAACCGTTACATAAAGCAGTCGAACTCTGGAGAAAACAACCATGCTGAATTTAGTAGAGCTGATACCGAATCAGTTGGAGCGAATGAAATTGCGATCGCTACTGAACTACCTTCAGGATGCGACTGTTGCGCCAAACTTCATGGAACTGGCGGCGATCACCAAAATGAAGGACTGGGAAGCCAAAAGGGCGATCGGCTTCTGGAAGAAAGCGGGCCTGATTCGGGAGATACAGGGCGAGTTTTATCACATCAGCCACCTGAATTAGTGTCGGACGCCATTCTCGATTACCTCCGGGCCACTGGGCACAAAATTGCTCCGAACGTTACGCCGCAAGCTACCTTCAATGACGAGCAACCGCCGAACCGAGGTGATGGCCGGTCTCGCATTTCATTCGTAGAACCGGCGCCGCCACATTTCAAGCCGGGTACGACAGTCGGGCACAAATCGGGGAGCTATCTAGGGGAAATCGAGAAAATTTATTACTCCGACAAGCGGCGCAAATGGCGAGCTCGCATTGGCCCGGCAAACTACGACCTCGACAACTTGGTAGAGCAAAAGGTTTTCCCATGGGACTTTCCCAAACCCCTCGGCGGCAATTGGATTGAAACTGGCATTATGACCTTGCACAGCGATGTCTGCACTATCTGGACTCGCAAACTGCCGCCGGCACAGAAAATGCCTACCGAAAACTGGACTGTTGCCGAACTGCAAACAAAGCCGATTTGGCAGGTGAAGGCGATCGCCAAACGCTGCTGCGAAATTATCCCCGGCGGTTATCCGAGAACTAAGAGGGCATACATCCGCGCAATTTTGGCAGAGCAAGAACTGCGGGCGATCGCGATCGAGAAAGAACCTCTCGCGCCCAAATCGGAACTCGATCGCGCGTCACTCCTAAGAGTGCAAAACTCGGCTCCTGCAAAGAAACAAGAAGGCAAAAAGCGGGCAAAAACAGCTCAAACTCCTGAGCCATTAGGTCAGCAACTATCTCTTAATTTGTTCTCCGTAACTTAACTAATATGACAACTTTTAGAGACGATTTGCCCTACTGCCAGAGCGCAACACTTTTGAGCGCGCGAGCTCCACCGGGAGGTGATGCGATGTAGCAAACCGCTTGCATAGAGCTTTGTAGAACTTATCTCCCATATCTGAACAGTGCGATCGTCTGACAGAGACGTTAAGGCGATCGCTTTCTCACTCACGAGTTTTAATCATGGAACTTACCGCCGATTTTAATGATGATTTTTGGGAACCCCCAGAAACAGAATTCCAACCGCTCCTAGACTTTGAATCAGAAATCAAGCGCGACATTCCGCACAACGATGTAGCGCTGCTGACTCAGAGAATCAAGCGGTCATTTTTAGACTATGTGCGCCAAGGCATCAGGATGGACGCCGTGCGGCGTTACTGCTTATACAAACGTCAGTACAAGGATTTCGCGGACTACTGCAAGAATGCTCTCGGGCGATCGCACTTTTACTGCAAGCGAATAATTCAAGCGGCTCAAATCTGCCTACAGCTCATCAAAGCGAAATTCAAAATTCTCCCCACGTCGGTAGCGCAAGCACTGCCACTGCTTAAGTTTGCAAAGGTGGATAAATACGGCGAGTCTGAATTGGGTGACAAATGGCAAGGGGTTCTTGACGGCTTCCGACCGGAGTTAATCACCGCAGCAAAGATTCAGGAAACTCTAGACGAAAACCCAAAGGACAGGGCCAAGCAAGTCCGCATCGGCGGTAAAGCTTACCAACTGCTGCAACAGAAAGCCGCAGCAGCCGGGATGGCAGTTTCTAAGTATCTTGAAATGCTCATCGGCGGCAGCGAACCGCCCGATGATGAACCGCCGGATGATGAAGAG
>JANYGO010000141.1 GCA_025362325.1 Cyanobacteriota bacterium
TTGGGCTACTTTCCTGATTGATGTATCACCTTGTTCATAGGTTTTAACTATTTTTTCACGAAACTCGATCGAATAAGCTTTCATTTTTTATGCTGATATACTGAATTTAGTGTACCACACATACATGGAATCTGCTGTATCACTTTGCCGAAGGCCGATATTATGCAAATACGGCAGAAAGTGGGGATGGTGTTTCAGCAATTTAACTTGTTCCCGCACATGACTGTGCTGCAAAATGTGACCTATGCGCCTCTAAAGGTGAAGCACGTGGCTAAGGATGAGGCGCGTCTGAAGGGCTTAGAATTGCTGGAAAAAGTCGGTTTGTCTGATAAGGCGGAGGTTTATCCTTCTAAGCTTTCGGGGGGTCAAAAACAGCGGGTGGCGATCGCCCGCTGCTTGGCTATGGAACCGGAAATTTTGTTGATGGATGAACCGACTTCTGCACTCGATCCTGAAATGGTTAAAGAAGTGTTAGAGGTGATGAAAGCTTTGACGCAGACGGGGATTACAATGGCAATTGTGACTCACGAGATGGGTTTTGCGCGGGAAGTCGCCCACCGCATTTTGTTTCTGGATGGCGGAAAGGTGGCGGAAGATGTGCCGCCGCAGGAGTTTTTTAGTAACCCCAAGTGCGATCGCGCTAAGCAATTTCTGGAAAAAATGCTTTAATTCATATAAGAATTAGAGTTTTTAACCGCAGAGGACACAGAGTTAGAGGAGAAAGAGACAGTTGCGGTAGGGTGCGTCAGGTTGGAGATGGTCGATCGGCACAAAAAGTATACTTCCGGGACACCGTTTGTTGCCGACGTGCATCAGTGGTGAGCCTGTTTAAATTAAACTGAAATCGCTGGCGCTTATTCTGCTAGCAGAAACTCCGTTTAAAGCAGCAATAATTTCTCCTGTTTGCACAAACTGAATGAATGTTGCACCGCTATTTTCAGTAAGAGTTAATTGCTCGAATGTCAAGCCATTAGCTAGCATCAGCAAATCTTTTCCAGCTTCAAAATCGGCAATAATATCGATACCAGAATTGGCAGACAGTAAAAAGCGATCGCTCCCAGCACCTCCAATTAAACAATCATCCCCCAAACCGCCCATCAGAGTATCATTACCTTTGCCACCAATCAAAGTATCATTTTCCTCGCATCCATCTAGCAAATCATTGCCCGCACCTCCAGTCAGACAATCATTGCCAGCACCTCCGCAGAGGGTATCATCACCCAAATTGCCGTAGAGAGAATCCTCCCCTTCGCTGCCGAAGATTATATCATTTCCCTTGCCTCCAAATAGGATATCGCTGCCTTTGCCGCCGTCGATAAAATCAGCACCTTCATCGCCAAAAATTAAGTCGTCGTCTTCTTTACCATTTATTGAATCATTGCCGCGATTTCCGAAGATGATATCTTCGCCTTCACCGCCAAGGATGATGTCATTATTCTTACCGCCAAAAAGGATATCATCTCCGTGGTTGCCCTCAATGAAATCATTGCCTCGGTTGCCGTAAAGGATGTCGTCTTCTTCACCGCCGTAGAGGTTGTCATCGCCTAAATCCGCATCGAAAATATTCGGATTGGGGCTGCCGTAAAAAGCATCATTTTCCGGTGTACCAAACTGAATTTCACCGCTACCATTGCCGTTGATAATCTTGTCAGCTTGGTTTGGGCGATCGACTGTTGGATACTCAATAGTATTGCAAATGCAATCAGTATCACTTCCTGTTGTTACAACAGGTACTGATGGTGTTGGCGTCGGTGTTGGCGTCGGAGTTTCCGCAGGCGTCGGTGTTGGCGTTGGCGTCGGTGTTGGGTTCGGAGTTTCCCCAGGTGTTGGAGTTGGCGTCGGTGTTGGGGTCGGAGTTTCCGCAGGCGTTGGCGTTGGTGTTGGCGTCGGATTTTCAGCAGCAGTCGGCGTCGGAGTAGAAGTTTCCGCAGGCGTCGGAGTGGTTGGCGTCGGAGTTGTTGGAGTCGGAGTTGTCGGAGTCGGAGTTGTTGGAGTCGGAGTGGTTGGAGTCGGAGTGGTTGGAGTCGGAGTTGTCGGAGTCGGAGTGGTTGGAGTCGGAGTTGTCGGAGTCGGAGTGGTTGGCGTCGGAGTTGTCGGAGTCGGAGTGGTTGGCGTCGGAGTGGTTGGAGTCGGAGTTGTCGGAGTCGGAGTTGTCGGAGTCGGAGTGGTTGGCGTCGGAGTTGTCGGAGTCGGAGTTGTAGGAGTCGGAGTGGTTGGCGTCGGAGTGGTTGGCGTCGGAGTGGTTGGAGTCGGAGTGGTCGGAGTCGGAGTTGTTGGAGTCGGAGTTGTCGGAGTCGGAGTGGTTGGAGTCGGAGTGGTTGGAGTCGGAGTTGTCGGAGTCGGAGTGGTTGGAGTCGGAGTGGTTGGAGTCGGAGTGGTTGGAGTCGGAGTGGTTGGAGTCGGAGTGGTTGGAGTCGGAGTGGTTGGAGTCGGAGTGGTTGGATTGACGGTAATATTCACACGATCGCTATCGGTTTGAGCACCGCCTAATTCTGCCGATCCGCGATCGTTTGTCGTCAAAGTCAGGGTATCGGTGCCACTAAAGTTCAGATTAGGCGTATAAGTTAAACCATCTAAAGCAGCATTAATATCAGCCTTTTTTCCGGTATAAATTAGGCTGTTGCTGCCATTCCCCGCTCCGGTAACTCCCGTCAGCGACTTGAGTGTAAGAGTGCCGCTGGTAACGCTGAGATTAACTTCCACCGACTCGCTATCTGTATCCGATACAGAGATACTATTGCCGTTGCTAGCAGAGAAGATGCGAGGAGTATTTTGAGTCGTCGTTTCTTTGCCGATATCAGTCGAAATGTCTACACTCCAACTGGCAATATTTCCTGGAGTAGTAGCATTGGAAGCTTTACCATTCTCTTGGTTGGCATCAACTGCATACAATTTCCAAGTACCGTTGGGGTTAGTTTTGTTAAAAACAGAAAGAGTCGAACCGTAAGGTCCTTCTGGTGCTCCTGTCGGTGTTGGCGTATTGTTATTATACAAAAAGGGATAAATATCACGAGCATTGTTTAACGAATAGTTACTCGGTTTGTAGTTGCCTGAAGCGATAGTTGGTAATGTATAATTATAAAAATCATAAAGAAAAGAGGCTGCATTATCATCCAACTTCAGCGTGACGTTGTTGAGTGGTGCAGATGGAACGTGAGACATTAACACCACATTTTGTCCATCGGGCCCAACTAGCAAGAGGTTGATGTTCTGTGGTCCACCATTGACAGAGTTAGAAGTTTTAACATTGTTGAGAGTGATGGTAACGCTGTCAACTTTTCCTGTTACACCTGAAACGTCAATAGCAGACGGATAGGGTGTTGCTAAAACGTTATATACCAAGTCTCCGCTGTTGATGGTAATGTTATTAGGGTTACTTGTAGTGGTGGTGGTTCTTCCCGGTATTGAATTAATAGGAGATAGATTGCGACGGGAAAATTCCGAGGTACCCCCTGTAGTTTTGTTAGTAGCAGTAGCAGCGAGAACCGGTTTGCCTGCTACTGGAGTGTAGGCGAAGTTGATATTAGCATTGCCAGCGTTATCTGTAGTAACGTCTTGGAAGCCAAGGAAAGTTTGACCTTGACCTGCACCTGCTGGGTCATAACTGCTATTAGCAAAGAATTCGACGCGGAAGTTGGCGTTAGGACTGCTGTTGAGAATGCCGCTGACTGTGTTGCCACTAACTGAGGTCAGAACAGGGTAATTTTGCAGATTGTTGCTGCCTGTATCAGCGTCCCCTAAATCGTTGGGAGTGATGCCAGTATTACCGATTAAGTCAATACCTAAACGTTTGTTGTTAAAAATGCTATTCCCTTGTATTGTGTTACTGTTGGCATTTTTACTAGCAACCTCAATCCCGCTGCCGCTATTGTTGGCAATGATATTACCTTCTCCCGGTGCAGTGCCACCGATAGTATTATTGGAGTTTTTGCCTAAGATAAAAATGCCATCACCGTTGTTACCTAAAGCTATTGCACCCGTGGAATCAGTCCCGATGTAATTGCCAGTAATTTTGGTGTTTTTGACACCTTCCTGCACAAGAAATATGCCTGTTAAGCCGTTACCAGAGATGACGTTGCGGGAGATAATATTGCCTGTTATAGGCGTGACATTAAGAGAATTGTTTTGAGTGTAATTTTGGATTCTGAGCCCACTGCTAGTGTTCCCGACAGCAGTCGTACCGCTAATATCAGTACCAATGTAGTTATCTTGGATGGTATTGTTATTAGTTGTCACCAGAATGCCGTTGCTCGGAAAATTGGCGCCCTTTCCAAATCCGTTAATAACCAATCCTTGAATGGTACTGCCACTGGAATTTTCGGCGCCGCCAAAAGGGCTTTTGCCTAACTCTAAACCAGTGATAGAAGGAGAGTTTACAGATGAGGAGGCTGGTTGTTGTACTAAACTGCCATTGAGTTCGATAATTGGTTTGCCAGCATATCCGGGTTGAGATTTGCCATTGATAATAACTGGGCTGGTGATGACAGGTAAAGCTTGATTAAAAAGGGTAATGGTATGAGGGCCAGTGCCGGAAATGTTAAAGTTAATTGTGTCTAATCCGGGATTGGAATTGGCTTTGTCGATCGCACTTCGCAGAGAACCATCACCGCTATCATCCGTATTAATTACGGTATAGGTAGCCAAAACAGACGCATAATTTTGCATCGCGTCTGACTCGAATGCTAGGGGCGCTTTAATGTTGCCGATTTTTTCTTCTAGTTCCCAATTGCCACCTAATTTTGCACTCCCTGTGAGATGCTTGGATGCGGCGATATTTGCACCGGTGAGGGATGCAATGCGGTGGAGGAATTGGACACTATTTACGGCTGGTTCATCGAGTCCGCCGGGGGATGAAACCCCCGTCTCATAGCAAAAGTCCTCTAAAGAGGACTGTTTAATGAAATTGTTTTTAGTCGGTTTCAACCGACTTTCACTTTGAGACAGGGGATTTATTCCCTGGCGGACTTTCTGACAAGCGCGGGATGCTGCTACATTGCAGCCGTAAATTAGGATGTCTGCATCAATTGTTAAAGCGCGTCGCCATTGCTGCCATTGCTGGCTATAATCTTCTAGGTTATCAACAGACAGTCTGGTTTTACCGAGTTGCAAGCTTCCCGGTTCGCCGTGGGAAACTAGATGAATGCTGTCAATATTAGTGCGATTAGCTAGCACTTCGCTAATTTGTTCGACTCCATCTCTGTGCGAGTCGATAACTATTGCTTCTACTCCCAATTTCACTCCATCTAGGAGTGTTTGATAGTCTGCTACGGCCGTATCGATAAATACTATTGTACTGGGGTTATTGGGCCGATCGCTCTTTTCCCCAAAACTCCCATTGCCGGCGTTGATTTGATCCGGAAGTTCGATCGCACCTGCTGATAAAACTGGTATCATGGCTGTGTACCCTATATCCTAAAGTTAACAATTTTTCATAAATCCAGGACTAGCACACCGGAACTCAAAAAACCCGTTTGTTTGACGGTACCAATACCTAAAGTTGTGAATTTCATGAGAGCAACTCGGTTTGTTTGCAAGTTTTAAATTTATGGATTCAGACTATATTGTTTGTGGCTTTGTTTCTTAGCTGCCCAAACAGATTGTTTGACAAAATTTTGTCTAAGATCAACTATAGCGAGCATACGTAAGTATGTAAAAAAAATTAATAAAAATACATATTTTCGACTCCTGCTAATCTGGGTAACTCTGCTGGCCTCATATATTTTCCTACTCACTTAGGGCGCCGATCGCGCTGCCGATCGAGCTTTGCCAAAGCAGCACCCGAAACATCCGCCAGAATGCTAATTATCCGATACAAAGCCACCGCACTCAGAATTATACCCGTAGAAAAGCGATCGGACAGCAGGGCGATCGCCGTTGCTTCAAATACTCCCATTCCCCCCGGTGCACCCGGTACGACTAAACCGACAACAAACGCAAAACAAAAAGCACCGAACAAGTTGGGAATATTGCTAAAGTTCACCGGAGTTAAAACCATTACAGTTAGCAAAAATCCGCAGCCCCGCAATCCTATAAAACACATTTGTCCGATTAACGGTACTAAAGGATAGCGTTTAATTGGCAAATTAATTTGGCGCTTAGACTTGACACTAGATGTTTTTTTAGTTAGACTGGAGGTAGACTCTAAACGCAAAGTTGGTCGCTCGCCCCGCTCCTCCCCAACTTCTGAATTTTCCCCATTGTTCTTTGATAACTTCAACCGCTCTACAAAAAGAACGATCGGATTTAAAATTCGGGGATGAATCGCGGTTAAAATAGCAACACAACCGACAAGCCGCAAAAACCCATTGAATTTGTCAAAACAAATCAACCCAATCAGGACGCCAGCACAAGCCATCAGCAGCGGTTCCAGCAACACGCTGAGAGTAGCAGCTTTCGGAAAAATACCTGCCTTTTTCGCCTCCAATATTCGACCCCAAAAATGCCAAATATTCCCCGGCAAATACTTGGCAATATTAGTTTTAAGAAAAACTTGAATCGCCCAGGCGGCAGTTACAGGTTGGCGGAATTCCCGCAAAATCAACATCCACACCCAGCCGACAAAAATTAGAGACAATAAAGTGACGCCAAGGGCGATCGCCAGCAACGGAAAACTTTCGGCTCGAATTTGGATATTCGCGACTTCTCGCCAGTGAGTTAAAAAAGCTTTGGCAATAAATAAAAACGTCCCGCCCAAAATCAAATAGCGCAAATAAGGCTTTAAATGCGATTTCGCGAGATTTAAAAAATTCTGAATTCGATGCAAGTGTTGTTTTCCCATTTTCTGATCCCGATTTTGAATTTGGGATTAAGTTATACTGTTTTAGATTTTATATTTTAGATGGGCAAAGGCGGAATTGTGGTTAATTTAAACGACATGATATGACGGAATAAATCTGTTTAATCTCACCTATGCAGGTCTCTACAGACTGTGCGTAAGGCGCGCCTTACAGACTATTTAGGGCGTTTTTAACCACAAACTTAAATTTAAAATCTAAAATTTAGATCGATATACCTCGCTAGGAGTACATTTCTATGCCCGGCCCGAGCCCTGACGGTCTTTCCTATCTTTTAGATGATAGCCCCAACAGTTTCGCCTTAACTCCGGGCTTTTTGACTCCTTATCCTAACGGACTTTTTGCCCTCGGCGGCAACGATTTTATTGTCGGTTCGTCGGATGCCGATCGCCTCAACGGTGATAATGGTAACGACAGACTCCTCGGCGGCGGCAATTCCGATACACTCTTCGGCGGTGTCGGGAATGACTTGCTTAACGGCGGTACCGGCAACGACTTCCTGTTTGGCGGCAAGGGCAGCGATACCTTGCAGGGAGGTAGGGGAGATGATGCCCTCTACGGCGGCAACGGTAGCGACGTTTTAGTGGGAGATGGAGGCAAAGATACGCTGACAGGGGGTTTGGGCGCAGATACCTTTGTCCTCCGCAGCAACTCCTCCGTTTCCGCTCCGGCTGTTGCTGACATAATTACTGACTTTAACAGTTTTGAGGATGCGATCGGACTAACTAACAACCTGACCGAAGCTGACCTCACTTTGGAAGCAGTTTCCGGCACTGGCAATACATTAATTAAAATTCGCCAATCCGGTGCTATTTTAGGCTTGGTAGCCAACGCATCTCCACAAGACCTCGCGGGTAAGTTCATCTCTGCAACTACCGTATTGGGAAATCAACTCAGTCAAGCTCGCGATTTAGGCGTTTTGAGCGGCACTCAAACCATCGCAGACTCGGTTAGCAACGCTCAGCCAGAGGATCTTTACAGTTTTACTTTGCCTGCAACCAGCGACTTTAAATTAAGTGTGAGTGGTTTGAGTGCGGATCTTGACGTTGCTGTCATTAAAGATATTAACGGCAACAATACTGTTGACTTTACCGATATTATTGCTTCTGCTAAAGAATCTAGTTTATCGCCACAATCGATCGACCTCAATGCGTTGGCAGCAGGAACGTACTACGTCCGAGTCGATCGATACCAAAGCAGTACCAACTTTACCCTAAATCTGTCTGCAACCCCTGCAACTGTGCCTGCTAACAATCCCAGCAACTTGCCGGGTTTTGATTCTCGTTCCGGGTACGGTTTGGTGAATGCCGCGGCCGCAGTTGCTAAAGCTGAAAATGTGGCAACTTTTCCTGACGTTCCCGACTTGGGCGGCAACAACTGGGGCAGAGATTTAATTAAAGCTCCCGAGGTTTGGGCCCAGGGGATTACTGGGCAGGGGGTTGTCGTAGCGGTTATTGACAGCGGAGTTGACTACAATCACCCCGATTTGATGGGGAATATTTGGAGCAATCCGGGAGAAACCGGCCTTGACGCGGCCGATCGAAATAAAGCTAGCAACGGGATTGATGACGATGGCAATGGCTTTGTTGACGATTCCCGGGGATGGGATTTTGTTAACAACGACAATAACCCGATGGACGATAACAACCACGGCACTCATATTGCGGGTTTAATTGCTGCGAAAATGAATAGTGGAGTGGGGATTACTGGAACGGCTCCGAGTGCCAAGATTATGCCCTTGAAAATACTCGATGCGTCGGGGGTAGGGAAAATTACCGATGAAATTAATGCGATTAATTATGCGGTGGCAAATGGGGCGAAGGTTATTAATGTGAGTTTGGGCGGCCAACAGTTCAACGATCGGGAATTGAATGCGATTCGAGCGGCCGAAGCTAAAGGTGTGGTGGTGGTTTCGGCGGCGGGAAATAGTTCTAGCACGCAGGTAGATTATCCGGGTCGGTTTGCAAATGAGGTAGGAATTGTTGTCGGTGCTGTTACTCGGAACGGCTTGTTTGCGAATTATTCTAACCAGGCGGGAACGCAGCCGATCGATTATTTGCTTGCTCCGGGGGGCGATGGCAAGTCTGATCCTGGGGATATTTATTCAACTGTGCCGCTGTCTCAACCGGGGGTTCCCTATCGATATTTTGCGGGTACTTCAATGGCAGTGCCACACGTAGTTGGGGTGATAGCTTTGATGTTGCAAGCTAATGCGAGTCTGACTCCTGCTCAAATTAAGCAGATTCTGGCGGAAACGGCGAATCGAACAGTTTAAATTCGCTCCGGTTTGTAGTAAGGACTTCAGTCCTTCCTCATAACAATCTGAAGAAGGACTAAAGTCCTCACTACGAACCTATAATCAAGTTTGTAGTGAGGACTTCAGTCCTAATTTTGTGTAGTTGCGGCATCAACCACCGACTCCGATATTAATAATTTGCCGCGTAAGTCAAGTCAAATTGGCGGCACAGGGTGATGCAGCAATAGCCTGGTCGATCGAATACTAACTCGTAATTCATCTCGCCCTCAATTTTGGTAATCGGCTGTTTTAAGGGGATGCCGTGAATGTCGTATTGGCGGCGTTCTAAGGCACTCCAGTCGATAATTTTGAAGTCGATTTGATTCTGCAACTCACTTGCGATCAGATAGAGGTGCATCTTGTCTTGAACTTTCCCACTCAGGGGAATTTTCATTAACACTGACTGAGTGACAAGGGGTTTTTGGTCGTTGGGATGCTTCTGAGTGTGGCAGCTTTTGAGTTCGATATCGTAAGGTTCTACCTTAAATTTCTCTCCATTGGCGATCGCAGACGAGTGCAAGTCTTTCAGGGACTTTTCTAGGTGAGGAATCAGCCCTAGGTCTGGATCGCACAGCAGTCTGCGAATATTGGAGGTTTCAGTGACTGTCATTTGAGATTTTTGATGTAATTTTTGTTATTCTTAATTTCTAGCTTACCGCGAAACGCAGCCATATTCTACTCTACTCTGGACATAGTTCCACAAACCCCGTTTCCGGGGAGTATTTCGCGGCAAACCAGATATTTTTTGCCTTAAGCTTTTCAGGTTATTTTTTGGTAATTTTCCACAGATTGAGCTCGACTTTAGCGTTAGCCGGGTTTATTTGATAGTTTTGCTGCCCAATTGCCGATCGCAAAGCTGAGGACGGTCTGTATAAAAACAACTCGCTGAAACCGCCGGGAATTTTCGGGATTTCTGGTTTTTTCAGTGCCAATTCTCGATTTTTGTAGCAAGAAGTGTAACAGCGGGGTTCGATTAGCAGTTTGACTTTTGGTTGCAGGCGATAACTTAAAGGCATGATGTATGCGATATTCGCATCGCTGATAATTAAGGGATTGCTGGCAGAATTGACAGTCGCAGCTACTTCTAATTCGGCGCGCAACCACCCGCTGCCTTTATTCCACCAACTGTCTGCTTGAGAACTAACTCCACCGGAGATGATGCCCGCGCCAAACAGCGCCACAATCGCTATTTTCCACAATTTTTGCTGTTTTAAGTTATCAAAATTGTTGCTGATTTTCGCAGACAGCAGGTAAGCAACTGCTAGCTGAATTCCCACATAACAAGGAACTAAATATCGCGGATTTGCCGATCGCCTCCCGCCTTTAAGTAGATCGGGTAAGGCTAAAAATATTGCCGTTGTAGCAATTAATAACAATACCATCAACCAAACCCGTTTTGGTGTTTGCCGGCACAGAAAATAAATCGCATAGCCAACTAAAGCTAGAATCATGATGCCAACGGGAATGACCAAGGCTAATTCTGTGGCGCTGGCACTGCCATCAATGCCAATATCAAAAAATGCTATGCTGACGGCGCCCACCCACCTGCTAACTAATCTTAAGAGACTTGTTTGTTCTGCCCATGCTGTTGTGCTTCTAATTTGATTGAAGTTTTCTACAGTATTGATGAGGGAAGGCATGAAGCCGATTAAGGCGAACATTCCTGCTGCATAATAGGCAATAAATGTTTTAACATCCCGCCAGTTGGCAATGACTGCGACGTAGATAGCCTGGGCTGCGGCTACCCAGACAAATAACAAGTGGGTGTACAATCCTAGTGTTGCTGCCCCTGCGTACAGCGCCCAGGAAAGAATGAGTGCGCTCGCATTTTGAGTAGACTGGGGGCGCATTGCTCGCAACAATGCTGCACTGGATAAAATAGTAGTTAATGTCCACAAACTGTACTGCCTTGCTTCTTGGGCAAACAAGATGTGGTAGGGAGAAATGGCAAAAATTGCGATCGCCATCCACGCCACAGCGGCAGATTCAAATAACTCCCAAGCCAGCCAATAAACGGCCGGAAATACTAGCAAGCTAATCATTGCTGCCAAGCTTCTCATTGCTGCAACGGAACTGCCGAACAACTGCGCCCAAAATCGCGCTAGCACGTAATACAGCGGCGGGTGTTGGGGGTCTTCGGCGGCTAAGGAATTCAGAGTATCGCTTAAAGTTTTTTCGGAATTTATCTGCTGGTATTTTTGTAAATCCGATGGTGAGGTTATTTTTTGGTACGAAGTTTTTTTGATAATTTCGGCTTCGGTGTAGCCGGAAACTCTCAAAGAAGTATATGTTTCGTCGATCCAGTAAAATTTGCGATCGAGATTAACAAAGCGAAATAAAATGCCGATCGCTAATACAGCTATAATTAAAAATCGCAACCACTTGTCAAGTGGAGGGTTGTGAGAATTTAGTCGATCGCGATTTTTAGTAGATTCCATTTTATAAATAGCTAATCTGTCACCCTACAGACAACATGGTTCGTAGTGAGGACTTTAGTCCTTCTTTCTCAAAAGCCAGAGAGAGGACTGAAGTCCTCACTACAAACGAAAGGTTCGTAGTGAGGACTTCAGTCCTTCTTTCTTCAAACCCAGAGAGAGGACTGAAGTCCTCACTACGAACGAACGAAAGAATGATTAATCGTCTACTCCTTCAATCGGCGCAAAACCTTGCCGCTGAATATTTTCGGTAATGGTGCGCGGTTCCAGGAATTGCAGCAAATAATCCGGGCCGCCAGCCTTGGAACCAACTCCCGAAAGTTTGAATCCTCCGAAGGGTTGGCGCGATACCACAGCGCCGGTGATTCCGCGATTTATGTACAGGTTTCCGACTTCAAAATCGGCTTGGGCGCGATCGATATGCGAAGGCGTGCGAGAATACAATCCGCCGGTTAACGCGAAATTCGTGCCGTTAGCAATGGTAATCGCTTCGCTGAAATTCTTTGCCCGAATCACCGACAAAACTGGGCCAAAAATTTCTTCTTGGGCGAGAGTTGCAGTCGGCGCTACTTCCGTAACAATGACTGGCCCGACAAAATAGCCAGTTTCCGGTGCCGACATTTCCAAGGCTATCTTAGCTTCGGCGCGACCTGTTTCGATGTATTCGCGGATGCGCGACTGGGCCGTAGCATCAATCACAGGGCCGACTTGAGTACCGGGATTTTCGGCTGGGCCGACATTGAGCGATCGCGTGGCTTCTACCAATCTTTCCACAAAAGCATCGTACACCGACTCGACCACAATTACTCGCGAACAAGCAGAACATTTTTGGCCGCTGTATCCAAATGCCGAATAAACTACGCCTGCGACTGCTTGGTCTAAATCCGCACTTTCATCGACAATAATTGCATTTTTGCCGCCCATTTCCGCGATTACTCGTTTCAGGTGTTTTTGTCCCGGTTGCAAAATTGCTGCTTGGGCATAAATCTGACAGCCAACTTCCTGAGAACCGGTGAAGGTAATCATGTGAACGTCGGGATGTTTCACCATGTAAGCGCCGACGGTTGAACCTTTGCACGGCACGTATTGAAAAACGCCTTTGGGAATCCCGGCTTCTAGCAAAATCTCAGCTATCTTTGCCGCAATTACTGTGGAAAATTCCGCAGGTTTGAGCAAAGTACAGTTCCCGGCAACCAGCGATGCAACTGTCATCCCGACGGGAATTGCGAGGGGGAAATTCCAAGGAGAAATAATCAGAGAAATGCCGCGCGGCTGATAGGTGTAGCGGTTGGTTTCTCCGGCTATGTCGTAATTTTGCCCTTGTTCCAACCGTTCCATTTCGTCGGCGTAGTAGCGACAAAAGTCAATGGCTTCGGAGACTTCGGCATCGCATTCTCTGACGGGTTTGCCGACTTCAAATACCATCCAAGCTGATAGTTCGTGCCGCCGCTGTTCCATCAATTCTGCTGCTTTGCGCAGGACTCCGGCGCGCTGGCGGACGGGGGTTTTCCGCCAACTGGTGGAGGCTGTTTTTGCTGCTTCTAGGGCTTGTTTGGCTTGTTCTTCCGAAAGCAATCCGATTTTGCCGACTACTTCTGCGGGATTGGAAGGGTTGAGAGAGTTAACTGTTGTTTCGGTGTTTTGGTATTCGCCATCGATTAGCGGTAAATAGGTTTTACCTAGGTTGGCGCGCACTGATTTGATGGCTGCTTCTGCTTGTTGCCGCAATTTGGTATTGGCGTAGTCGGTATCGGCGACGTTGGGGAATACTTTGCTGTAAACTAGCTGGTCGTTGCCATTGGCGACTGGGGCGGCTAATAATTGTTCGATCGGCATTTCTTCGGAACTTTGCCGAATAAACGAACTGTTGGCGGTATTTTCCAGCAACCGGCGGATCAAATAAGCCATTCCAGGCAACAAATCGCCGTAGGGACAGTATACTCGGACGCGATAACCTCGATCGACCAAAAGCTTAGCCAATTTGTCCCCCATGCCGTACAGTACCTGCATTTCAAAGCGGCGGCGTGGTATGTTGAGAGTTTCGGCAATCGCGATCGCCCTGGCTTGCGATCGTACGTTGTGGCTAGCAATTGCAGCATACAAATATTCGTGATTTTCCAGCAACAACTGAGTCATTGCTTCAAAATTTGCATCCGTAGCCACTTTATCATTATAGACTGGCTGCGGCCAATCTTTCTGCATCGCCTTGATAGTTTCCTGATCCCAGTAAGCACCTTTTACCACACGCACCGTTACCGGATTTCCGCGTTTTTTTGCCCAAGCAATAATGCCTTGCAAATCTTGTTTGCTATCGCGCAAATATGCCTGCATTGTAATTCCAACATCTGTGCGACTGCGGAATTCTTCCTCTAACAATAAGTCTTTCAGAATACTGAGAGTTAAACTCTTGTATGCGTACTGTTCCATGTCGAAATGAACTGCTGCCCCCAACTCTTTCGCGCGCCGCAATAACAAGCGAATTCTCTCGCTGACTTTTTCCTCGCTGCCTTTAGCATCCAGCGGATCAAACTGAGAATAAAAAGCAGTTAACTTGACAGATACTTGCACTCGCGGCAGAGTTTCGCCATCAGCTTTGTCAATGGCATCTACCTGCGACCAATTCTTTGCTGCACTGGTCAATTCCGCCATCAATTCCAAATAGCGATTTAGATAAATTTCCGCCTCAGTTTCGGTAATTACAGCTTCCCCCAAAAGGTCAACTGTAAAACCCATTTTATCTTTGCGAAGCCGCTCTAAGGTTTTAATTACCTGCTTGATATTTTCCCCAGAAATATACTTGTGCGCCAAAGTTTCCACCGCAGGCGCCACCGTAGTCGCAGCCAATTGGCCGGGGACAGAATCAGCATTAGCAAAGTTGAGCAACTTTTTCAATGCTTCGGGCAATTCTACTTCTTCCACAGTCAAGTATTCTTGCAAGTGGCGGGCAATTTCTGGCCTGCTGCGGAGGGCGGGCAAACAGTCAATAAATCGAAACAATTGCACCCGCAGTCCGGGACTGGCCATTGCCCAATCCATCAGTTTGTCGTCCCAGCGCATTTGGTCTTGCAGTTGGCCGAAAAACGATCGCTTTTTGTCTTGAGTTGCCTTCAGAATTTCTTTGGCAATTTCTTGGGTTTTTGCTTCGTAGATGCTTGGAGATACTTGTGCGATCATTAGTAATTAGTAATTGGTAATGGGTAATTGGTAATTGACAACCAGAAGGATTTATGTATTTTGTAACTACCCCCCGATCCAATTATACTTGCTATTTTACTTCAAGTTTAACTCCGTAGTTTGCTTGGCGATCGCCTGAAATTTCAATAGTATAGTCGCCGCTACTGGCTAATTGACCTTGCCACGGGCTTGTACTGTTTGCAGTACCGACTTTTTCACCGTTAGGAGCAATAATGTCTGCACTAACTTGACCTTCTTGCACCTTTACTGTCATGCTTTGGCCGCTATTGCAGTCGAGCAAGTAGCGTTTGGATTTGTTGGCTCGCAAACTATTGCTGAGAGTCGTTCCCGTAGCACCGGCTTGAAAACTAACTCGTTCGGTTACAGGGGTTTCCACCGCAGCGCCAGAAGCAGCCGGAGAAGGCGACGGCGACGGCGCAAGTTGCGGAACGGCTGACAGGGATGGTATTTGAGTCTGACTGGGCGACGGAGGGATGGTGGGGGTCAGTGTCTGCTGGGGTGCTGGGCCCACTCCGGGCCGGAGGTTGGCGGGTACTGCTGGGACAGGAGGAGGGCTTTCCGGGAGGGGTACGTCGGAGGGCAGTTTGATTTGAATGTTCGCTCTTTCCTGATACATTCTCCACCCTAGCAAACTGCCGAGACTGAGGACGGAACCGACTAACATTCCGCTGAGAAAAACAGCCAATATTTGCCAAATTCGAGTTTGTTTGGGTTGGGGATTTGCCGTTTGATTTAGTTGAGTTGGGTAATTTTCATTTTGAATTGTTTCCGGCGCGATATCGGCGGCAATTGGAATTGTTTCGGCTTCGGAAGTTGCCGTTGAAATATCTTCGGGCATGGCAATTTCAGCGGGAGTTTCGGCCGATTCGGAAGTTGCATCGTTACTGGCAATTGCAGTGCTCGCGAACTCATCGCTGGCAGTGGGAATTGTTTCCGGTTGCTGAGTCAAAATTTGGTTTTTTTCCTGTTCGTCGCTCATGGGGCTAAATTTCTTGTACAAATACCGCTTTTAGACATTTTACGTTACTGGCGCGATCGCCCGCACGGCATCGGTACACCAAGGCCCTTCGCGGAATCTGTCGGCTGGGGCGATCGCAAATTTACCAACTTTTAAAACCTATGATATTTCTCGATATGGACGATTGACTCTAACCAGCGTCCCTCTCAATGTTTCCACATTAGAAATAGCATCCGAAATTCGTGTAGCCATCCTCTGTCTGTCCTGTTGGTCGTCTTTACAGACAATGATACCAGCATGGTTAGGTTGTGAAGCGTGCAGTCGGATAAAATCGATTCTATTGAGTGTTAAAACTGCCCGTTCATTTGTAACAGCAAAAGCCCGGACATCTTCATCAGGAATGCCCAGATTTGCGTTCCTCGCTTCTTTTACAGTAAGCACATCGTGACCTAGATCGCGAAGTAGTTCAACTACTATCCTAGGAAATTGTTCATCTGCATACAAACGTGCCATTCTGTTAATCTATGTCGTTCAACTTAATTGCTGCTTCAATCTCGTCAGGAAATGCTTCAGCATAAGCCCAGGCATTTTTTAAATCGCTATCACTAATATGCGGATAATCTGCTAAAAGTTGAGCGTCAGTCGCGCCTAATCGACGAGACTCTACCAGTCCCCAAACAGAAATTCGAGTCCCTGCAATCCTGGCATTACCGCCGACAACACCGGGAGTTTTTTCAATTAAGTGCCAAGCGTTAGCTAAACTTTGAGCTAATATCTGTATTGCTCGAGCTTTTTCAGCCGGAGTCAGGGAAAGCAGTTGCGGTTCTAATTCTTTTAGTGTCATAGTAGATCGGGTTTTGCTGCCGGGAATTTCATATCTATATTATAGCGATCGGGCGGTTTCAACCGCTTTTTTTGAGATCTAACTCGAATATGCTAAGCTCGTTATTCGAGTTAGAGGTCAAACTCGACAAACGAAGTCCATGCCAAGCGGACTAAAAAATCGCGGTAGGGTGCGTCGCTCATATATTGTCGTAAATTACCGGGATTATCGCAGCGACGCACCCTACTTTCACTGTCCCCGGTCAACTGTCAACTATCAATTATTAGGCAAAGACTGCCAAAAAGGCCGCGGTTCAGGCTGCCTCACAGTATTCGTCGCCGACTGCACGTTTCCTTTCAATTCTTGATAATACCTGTCATCCAGAAAACTAACACTAACGCCAGCCGGAATTAGCAATTGGCGCAATCTTTCTTGAGTGTAATCTTTGCCGTCAATCATCGCCCCGCGCGGATTGGAAACTAACAACTTGCCGTTAACTGGCACCGAATTTACCATATTCGGCCACCAAGCATAACCGCTGTAGCCAAACATCATTGGAACTTGAACGATTTGGTCGTCAGTGAGGGAAAACTCTTTTTTCAACTTATCTAAAATCGGATTAATTTTCTGCTTTTGCAAATTGAGATTGTGTTGAATTAAAGCGGGATTTCTCAAAGCCGCACTGACAGTTGTTTGAGTGCTCAAACCGCGATTGATCGCAGCCTCGCCATAACCTTTGCCCACCAATTCTTCCAATAGTCTAACTCCGGCTTCTGGACTGGCGATCGCCATTATATACTTTCCGGGAGTTTGACTGGGAATAAAATTGATAATTTCATCGACTTGACGAGTCAAAAGCCAAGAAGTATCAATATCCACCGCCGGCCCTTGAATTTTTTGAGCTTGAATAAAATCAAGTACCTCTGGATTAAAACCAGCATTCCCCGAATTTCCGTAATAAACTCGACCCATTGGATATCCGGGAATCGGCGGAGTCACCTGCAAATTTCCGTATCCATCAGACCACTGATTAACCGGGTCTAAGGAGCGAGGCTTGCCAATTTTAAATACTCTCAAATCTCGCTCTTGAGTTGATTGATCAGGCTGTTTTTTGTCGGGATCGCGATTGCTTTTTATGGCTACATTAAATTGGCGCAGCTCTGATTTTTCGGGAACCTGAACGTAGCCGTTTTTCTGAATGTCTTGCATCCAAGCATTATCGCCCTGGATAATTTTCACTTGAGCGCCTGTGGGTTCTACAGCTTGTTTGAGTTGGGAGATAAATTCACTGTTTGCCGCGCCTCTGTCGCTGACCTCGACTTCTTTTACAGGTGCGGTATTTGGCGCGAGCATCCAAGGACTGACGCCCATTTGGATGGTGGCGGCGGCGATTTGTTGACCGTTGTTTTCAGCAGTTGCTTTGAGATTAACTTTGCCGTTCCAGTTGCGATCGGCAAATTGTTTTGCTTCCACACCTAATACAATATTCGTGCTGAAAACCAGGGGTTTAGCACCGGATATATCTACAGGTTGCCAGCCGTCACCTGTTTTCTGAAAAACGCTGATGTGAGGGCTGGCAATGGTATCAGCAGTGATAAATAATTGAGAGGTTTTGAAGTTTTCAGACAGGATTAAGTTAACTTGAGAAAGCATTGCTGCGCGGCGGGGGACGCTAACTTTGGTTTCTTGCCAAATCGGTATTTTGCTGCGGCGATCGTTTTGGCGATCGTCAAATAGAATTAGCGCGCCGCTGGACAGTGACCATTGTTCTTTTCCGGCTTCGTCTAGCTGATTAATGTTGCCGTCTCTGTTAGTATCTCCCGCAAAGAAGAAGTTCGACGGCGAGGCGGGGGGCGTTACTGGGCTGGGAGTTGCGGTTGCGGTTGATTTAGGAGTTGGTTGAGGAGTTGCTGGTTGATTTAGTTCTAATTGTTGTCTTTGTTGTTCTTTTAGGGCTAATTCTTGCTTTTCTAATTCTTGTCTGGTTAGTTCTTTTAGTGCTAATTCTTGCCTTTCTTTTGCTTGGCGGGCGACTTCTTGTTTTTCTTGTTTTTGGCGGACTAATTCTTGCCTTGCAAATTCTTGTTTTTCTAGTTCTCTGCGGGCGAATTCTTTTTTCTCTTGTTCTTTTCTCTCTATTTCGCGGCGAGCAAATTCTTTTTGTTCTTGCTCTTTTCGGGCGATTTCTCTTACCTGTTCTTCCTCGGCTCTAATTTTGGCAACAGAACGTGCTACTTGCCATTCGTAGGTAGCGACGGTGAGATTTCCTTGATATTCGATGGTTTTGTCGATCGCAGCCTCAGCCAACAAAGAACCGTGGGGAATGAGTCGCAGGGTATTGAGAGCAATCTGCCACAGGCGTTGTGACTGTTCCCAAGTAGCGGGATCGGCTTTAGAAGTGCGTCCAATGACGACGGCTTGGGAGGCTATTCTAGCGGCTTCGTCCCAATTATTTTTGGCTTGTTTTTCTATTTGAATCTGATTTTGAACGTTTTGCAGTTGCTGCGTCAGAGTTTGGGATTGCTGGCGGGGGCTTTCTGGTTTCCAATATTCGGGGGAAAACAGGCTGCTGTCGGGAGTTTTGGCAAGGTTATCTAATTGTACTTTGAGGCGATCGCGCAATTTGTAGAGTTCCGAAAGGGATTGCGGAGTTTCGGCGTCTGGCTGTCGCGCAGAGATTGCGAGTTGGTAGTTGAGGGAAGGTTGGGCCAGCGTTTGGGGGACTGCTACCCAGATAATCCCGATGACGACACCGAAAGCATTGATAATGGCGATCGCAATATATTTAACCAAACGCATATAGTTTATCCTCAGACACCAAATGATTTTACCTAATCTGGGGATAAATGGGGAATTTAATTATAAGGGCTTACGCATGGGGCCCAGAAACCGGGTTTTTTGCCTAATCTGTCGGTAGCAACGAAGTATTGTTGTAAAAAACCCGGTTTCTTTGTCGGAGTCCATAGGTTTTGTTACAGCAAATTCGTGCCATGTTTTAATCAGCCTCATTTCTAGTAATTGCCTGTTCAATTTCTTCGGGGTAAGCATCAGCATAAGCCCAAGCATTGACTAAATCAGCCGCAGTCAAATGGGGATAGAACTTCAAAAGTTCAGCATCACTAGATCCGAGACGGCGATAACCCACAAGTACCCAAACTTGTATGCGAGTATTGCCAACACAGGCATCGCCGCCACACACGCCGGGAGTTTTTTTAATGCCCAGAGAACCGTTGGTTAAAGTTTGAGTTAGGATGCTGATGAGTTTAGCTTTATCAGCGAGATTTAAGGTTGAGACTTGAGTTTCTAATTCTTGTATGGTCATAAGTGCGATCGGATTTGATATTAGTTAGATTATAACGCTTTATCCACCTGTTGAACCTCTTCCAAGGTTAGCCGCAGCACCTCTGCAATTTGCTCGTCGCTCAAGCCAAACTGCCGTAACTTACCAATTGTTTCAATTTTGGCTTCATCCTTTGCCTGCTGAAAGTCAGGAGTTTTAGCCTGATTTTCATCTGGGGTAGCAGTAGGGCGATCGGAACAAACGTTGATATAGCCAATAATATTGCTATTACCAATAGTACAATCCGAGATATTCAGATTTCCTTGTCGATCGAGAACAGATTTAAGATTACCTTTATCAACAGGTTCATCAAAGGTATCAGATAACATTTGTAGAAGTTCGTAACCCACATCTTTAACGTGACCTTGTGTAAGACGATAAGTATCTGCAATCTCAGTATACTTCTGTTGCTTCAATGTTCCCTCGATAATTCCACGCTGTAAGTCATTTAGACGTTTGCCTGTCTTGGCATAGACTACTTTATCTACAAATTGCAATACCTCGTGAATGTCCATCAGCATAGAGGTGAGAGAACTGGCGTTATTATACCCGACTTTATCCGTCTAGATCCGTCCAGATCCGACTTGCACATCAAAGGTTAGAAAAGATCCGTCTTTTTCCGCTTTTCAGATTGTGAGAGAAAACTCTACTATATGGAAGGTAAGTTATGAAGCGTAGCTTGGCTGGAGAAAGTAACTATGAGTGGAGGACCATTCGGTTGGATTGGTGGAGGCTTCGCTGAGATAGCCTCTCAAGTTAATAAAGTCTTCAGTTCTGATGATGCTAGTGGTAGTAACTCAGGGGAGACACAGGCGAAAACTAATAGCGTGTCTGAAAATAGTAACTCAGGGGAGGCACAGGCCAGAAGCATTGGCGGATATCAAAGAGCAGGTGAAGTTTGTAATGGACAAAGTGCTTGGTCTCAAGCGTTTGAATTCGATCCGATCACTAACGATGTAAATACAAAATTAAGAGAATCGGGATGTAAGGGAAAAGCCGGCATTTACCTAATTCGTGATGAACATGATGAGCGAACTCTGTACGTAGGAAAAGCTGAAGGAACATCTAGAGATATTCTGTCTAGACTGAAAGCTCATTTGACAGGAGAAGGCAATTCTGGAATAAGCGAACGGATTGAGCGAGGAGAAACCGTTACTATCAGGTGGGTAGAGTGCGATGACCAGAAAAAATATGAGTCAGTTGTAATGGCATATCTCTTACCTAGTGATAACGAAAGAGCTGAGTATTTGGGTGCTGAAAGGACACGAATAGAAGAAGAAATAGCGATAGGAATTTTGCTCGATTTACCTTCATTTTGGCATGAAAACTATGAAAAAATGGTAGAAGAAGCACATGAACAAGGCTTGTATGTAGCCGGATACGGAAGCAATAGGATAGAAGTGGCAGAAGCTATCTTTTGGCGATGCAATGAAAAAACAAAAGAAAACTATGACGATGACCGTGGTAGTGGCGGTAGTAGTTCTAGTAGTGATTCTGAGGATAAAAGCGGCTCTTGGTTCGGTGGTTTGTTCGGGGATAGCTCTGACTCTGAACCGAGTGATAGTTCTGATAGCAGTAACAGTGATTCTGGCGATAGTGACAATTCTTGGTTCGGTGGTTTCTTCGGCGGTAGCTCTGACTCGGAATCAAGTGATAGTTCTGATAGCAGTAACAGTGATTCTGACTCAAGTTATAGTTCTGACTCTGGCTCAAGCTATAGTTCCGATTATGGAAGTGGGAATTATGGAAATAGTGGCGACTCAGACTATGGAAGTAGTGATTATGGAAGTGGGGATTATGGAGATAGTAGCGACTCTGATAGTGGCTCTAGCAGTAGTGATAGTTACGACTCAGATTCTGGAAGTAGTGATGACGGAAGTGGGGATTATGGGGATAGTGGCGGATCTGATAGCAGCTCTAGCAGTAGTGATAGTTGGTGGTAAGCCCTGCTTTTTGTAGGATAAGGAGCAATGGATAAACCTATCTGGCAAGAAATCGTGGAAGATTCAAAATCTTTTGAGGAAGTTTTATTACTCGGCTCAAAATTAATTTCAATCGATCGAAGATACTTAAGAGATTCAAGAGAAATAGATCGAGCTTATGAACTTCGTCAAACTTTCACATTGAAGGATTGGCAAAGATTGCATAATATGGGAATTTCACTGTGGTATAAGCAGTATTCCAGCTCGTTTAGTTCATTTGATTTAGAGTATTTTACCAATCACTTACTGCGCGGATATCAAGAAATTTTCAATTTATTGCTAAATAAAAGCACTGAAGTGATGCAAGCGCAAGATATTGAATCTCTGAGAAATGAAAGCCTAAAAAATTGGAAGGATTTCATTGCCAAACTTGTTTACATAAGTCATGTAGAGCAACAATCTGGAAAAAGGCAAAAGAAAAAATTCAAATTAGACGCTGATTCAAAATTTGCCATCTTGACAATAGTTGCTCTAATTTTTGGTATATCGCTGGCAATTCTCGTTAGTTTGGTTCGACGTTAATTAGTTATAATAGGACAAAAAAATGCAGGCCACTCTGTTATTCTTATTTTTCATAGGTATGCTTGGTGATTCATATACTACTTTTATCGGAATACTGGGAGGTTTGGGAACCCCAATCGTAAATCCTGACGATATTGGGAATTTGGCATTTGCTGCGATGGGAACTTCGGTAATAACAGGATTCAACTTATTGACTCTAGATGTTTTTGAAAGAAAAAACAAAATTATTTTTATGCTTTGGGCTCCAGCAGTTATCGTTGACTTTATCACCTCTTTAATTGGTAGCTTTACATTTATCAAGCCAGGAGCAAATCTACTTTTAGCCTATTTTTTAGTTTTCATCATTACGATGTTCATAACATCTAGTCCAGCTATGTTACGTTACATTCAGAAAAATCCTGTCTATTAACTGGGTGTTTGTAGTACAGCAGATTGCAGGCAAATAGAGTACACTAATGCCTGAATTAGAAAAAGGTCTAGCCGCTTTTAACACCCAAGATTATACCCAAGCCTTTACCTTGCTAAAACCACTAGCAGAACAAGGAAATGCCGAATCCCAGTGCATCATTGCCAGTATGTACCATTTAGGATTAGGTCGAGAAAGGATGATATTAGAAGCAATTAAATGGTACATCAAATCCGCTGAGCAGGGCTATGGTGTTGCCTCAAACAACTTAGCAGGAATTTATCTCTGCGGCGCTGATGGTGTAGCAGCCGATCGCACTCAAGCAGAGCACTGGTTTCAAAAAGCCAGAAAACAAGGATTTTCACATACACCGATTTCCAGCGGATATTTAAACCAAGCGCGATCTCACGTCTCCACCGAACAGCAAAAGATGTGATATAATCTCAAGTAAAACTATAATTGTTTGAGCTTGGCAGCCCGCCACTTCAAATTATGAAGTCAACACAACAGTTTACAGCAATTATTGAACGAGAAGGCGACGGATATGTATCCCTTTGCCCAGAACTTGATATTGCCAGCCAAGGTGACAATATAGAAGAAGCGCGACAAAATCTGATAGAGGCGCTAGAACTATTTTTTGAGACAGCAGATCCTTCTGAAGTCAAAAATCGGCTGATAAGATTCGGCGATTGAAATCGCTTCTACAAAAACGAAGTCGGCCTCCGCCGACTGAAGAATATTCAGATAGATTCGGCGATTGAAATCGCTTCTACACAAACAAAGTCGGCCTCCGCCGACTGAATAATATTGATATCAAATCAGACTTAAATACCCGGTAATTTTCTTAGTCCGCGCAGGCGGACTTTGTTTGTGTAGACGCGGTTTAAACCGCCGAGTTTCTCAATACAAACCCAAAAAAAAAACCCGGTTTATCCAAAAAACCGGGCTAAATCATCAGCGTTAATCCGCGTTAATCCGCCTTAATCTGCGGTTGCAATTATCAGCGTTAATCCGCGTTAATCCGCTTAATCTGCGATCGCAAAAATCCTACAACTGCTTCACCTCAGCAACTAATTTCGCAACCACATCCTTAGCGCTGCCAAACAACATCATCGTCTTATCCTTATAAAACAACTCGTTGTCAACACCCGAAAAACCAGCACTCATCCCGCGCTTAATCACGATCGTATGCTTAGCCTTATCAACCTCCAAAATCGGCATCCCGTAAATCGGGCTCGCCGTATCGTGACGCGCCGCCGGATTCACCACATCATTCGCCCCGATTACCAAAGCAACATCGGTTTCGTCAAATTGCGGGTTGATATCGTCCATATCGTACAACTGCGGATAAGGCACGTTTGCTTCCGCCAACAGCACATTCATGTGCCCCGGCATCCGCCCAGCCACCGGGTGAATTGCGTATTTCACGTCAACACCCATTTTTTCCAAACCGTCGGCTAACTCGCGCACGGCGTGTTGTGCTTGCGCTACAGCCATCCCGTAGCCCGGAATAATCACAACCGATCGCGCATAGCCTAACATCATCGCACTTTCTTCGAGATTGATGCTGCGAACAGTTTTGTCAGTAGCGCCCGCAACCGCACCCGCACCAGCAGCACTACCGCCACCGCTACCAAACGCGCTAAACAGCACGCTACCCAAGGATCGATTCATCGCCTTACACATGATTTGCGTCAAAATAATCCCCGACGCGCCAACAAGTGCACCGGCGATAATCAGCATATTGTTCATCAAAATGAACCCAGCCACACTCGCCGCAATCCCCGAATAGGAGTTAAGCAGCGACACCACCACCGGCATATCACCGCCCCCAATCGGCAACACAAACATGATTCCCAAAATATTGGAAATCGCCACCAAACCCAGGAATACCGGCACATTTTCGGGATTCGCCAGCATATAACCGCTGCCGGCTAAAAGTGCGATCGCCAGCGCAGCATTAAACGGCTGTTGTAGCGGAAACGTCATCGGCGCACCCGGTAGCAATTCTTGCAGCTTCGCAAACGCCACAAGGCTACCAGTGAAAGTGATTCCGCCAATCAACACTCCCAAAAGGATCGTGATTGTCGCGTCTGGAGTTGGCGATTCCGGGATGCTGAGATAGCGCCAGAATTCGCCCACAGCAACGAGTGCAGAAGCCGCGCCCCCGAAACCGTTAAGCAAACCCACCATCTGTGGCATATCCGTCATTGCCACGGTTTTCGCCATAATTGTTCCCACAATGGAACCGATGATGATGCCGACAGCAATCAATTCGTAGCTGATAACTTGCTTTTCTAGCAACGTACCCACGATCGCAATAAACATCCCGATCGCAGCTAACACGTTTCCTTGACGCGCAGTAGCCGGGGAGCCCAATTGTTTCAAACCGACGATAAATAAAGATGCGGCCACTAGATAGCCTAGCTGAATGCCACTGGGTAGAAAATCGCTCACGCTTTAACCTCTTTTTTCTTGAACATTTGCAGCATTCGATCGGTTACTAAGAAACCGGCGACAACGTTAATTGTGGCCAGGGCGATCGCGATCGTCCCCAAAATCGAAGTAACAGTCACATTTCCCTGGCCCGAAATCAGAATTGCCCCTAAAACCGCAATTCCCGAAATCGCATTCGAACCCGACATCAAAGGTGTGTGCAGCGTCGGCGGGACTTTATTAATTACTTCAAATCCCACAAACGACGCTAGCGTAAACACTACTAAACCTGCAATCAATCCTTCTGCCATAACAATTGGTAATTTGGTAATTGGAAATACAGTCATACCAAATCCGAGTCAGCCCCTTGATGAGTCGGCGGTTGAAACCGCTACTACACAAACGAAGTCTGCCTCCGCAGACTAAGAAATAAAAGGGGTATTTTAGCCGGATCTGGTATCACTAATAGGCACATCCTTGTAACGATACAACCTCATTAGTCCGCGGAGGCGGACTTTGTTTGTGTAGCCGCGATTTCAATCGCCGGGTCTTTTTGCGTCATTAGTCCGCGGAGGCGGACTTTGTTTGTGTAGCCGCGATTTCAATCGCCGGGTCTTTTTGCGATCGCGGATAACTAACTAACTGTTGAAGCCTGAGCAGCCAAAGCATCCCGCACCCGCTGGTTGCTAATTTCGCCATCGCGAGCCACACAGGAGCCAACGATGATATCATCTTCAAAATTCAAATTCAGCTCTTTATCTTTCAGCATCAACTGAAGTAAAGACGAGACATTTTTCGAGTAAGTTTCGCTAGCGTGTACAGGCATTGAACTAGGCAAATTAATCGGCCCAATCACATTAACACCGTTCCATTCAACATCTTTACCCGCTTCCGTGCACTCGCAATTTCCACCTTGTTCTGCCGCGAGGTCAACAATTACTGCTCCCGGTTTCATTTGAGCCACCATTTCTCTAGTAACTAAAATCGGGGCTTTTCTACCAGGAACTTGAGCGGTTGTAATTACTGCATCGGAAGCACCGACGTGTTGGGTGAGCACTTGGCGGGTGTATTCTTTAGCGGCTTCTGATAGCTCTTTTGCATAGCCACCGGCGGCGACGGTTTCTTCTTTTAGTTCGACATCAACGAATTTAGCACCCAAGCTTTGCACTTGCTCTTTGGTTTCTGGGCGGATGTCGAAGGCTTCGACAACTGCACCCAAACGGCGGGCTGTGGCGATCGCCTGTAAGCCCGCAACGCCCACACCCATTACCAACACTTTCGCGGGGCGAATCGTACCCGCCGCCGTTGTCAGCATCGGAAAATACTTCGGTAAAGCCGCTGCTGCGATCAGTACGGCTTTGTAACCGGCGACGTTAGCCTGGGATGACAGCGCATCCATGCTTTGAGCACGGCTGGTACGCGGAATCATTTCCATGCTGAATGCCGTTATTTTGTGATAGGCCAAATGCTGTACTAACGCCGGATTTCCCAAAGGATTCAAAAACCCGATGAAAACTGCCCCTTCACGTAGTTGATGAACTTCTGACTCTTGCAATTCCCCGATTTTGACGACGACATCGGCTTCGCCCCACAGCGTAGCGGTATCGGCGACAACACGAGCTCCGGCTTCTTCGTAAGCTAGATCCGAGAAAAAGGATTTTGCCCCTGCACCGGCCTCTACCCAAACTTCGACGCCTTGTTTGACTAATCGGGCTACAGCGTCGGGTACTAAGGCTACCCGGCGTTCCTCTGCTTGGACTTCTTTGGCGATCGCTAATTTCATGGACTCTCCTTATACTCTAGACACAGACAGGGCGGTTGAAACCGCGTCTACACAGACAGGGCGGTTGAAACCGCGTCTACACAGACAGGGCGGTTGAAACCGCGTCTACACAGACACTCACGTGCCTCCGTGGGTTGAAATTCAAATTTCCCAGTCGGCGTCCGGCGGACATCGTTTGTGTAGGCGCGATTTCAATCGCTGGCTGTTTTTCCCAGTCCGCGATTTCAATCGCTGGCTGGCTTCTCACGTTGATACTAAAGCCGATCGCCAAAAATACAGTCGCTTCTTTAACTTGTCTTATAGATTCAATTTCCTTAAACTATTCAATTTGCAGCCGAGCATGGTACAATAAAACGCTGCCTAATTCTGTAGTTTAAATGTCTGTTGTCAGTATTACGAAAAAAAAAAATGATTGAACTCGGGCGATCGCACTCATCAAATTGCCAAGACAGTCGCTATATTAAAGGCATTCATTGCAAATTGCCCGCAGTAAATATTTAAGGTTCCATTGTAATTTTGGTCAGAGGAGTGATTATGAGACGATTATTTTCAGCATTAGCGGTGACAAGTTGCTTGATGGCTGGCTTGCCCGCCATCAGTTTAGCCCAATCGATGCCCGGATTCACGATTTTCGGTGGCCCCGAACGCGCCAACCAATTAAACTATCGCTTGGATTACGGCAAAGCCGGGATGAACGGCGACAGATACCGACTGCGAATTCCTGCCAAAAAAGTAAGTTTGGCGATCGCCCAACTCAACATATCCTATCCAGACTACTACAAAGGCGAATTCGACCAAAAAGACATTAAAGTCCGCGTCAAAGACAAAACAATCGAATTGCAAGAAGTCATCTGGGACAAAGAAAATCGATTCATAGAAATTTATCCCAAAGATCCAATTCCTGCCGGTAACAACGTTGAGGTTGTACTCTCCAACGTCAGAAATCCAAGTCCCGGCGGAATGTACCATTTCAACGTCCGCATCCGCACCCCAGGGGATGTTCCCTTGCTGCGTTACCTGGGGACTTGGCTGTTGAGCATTGAGTAAAGTTTGAGGAAAGAATTTTTGGTCAATCAAGCGATCGCGACAGAAAGAGTTAAATGTGGCGATCGTTTTGCTATGGGCAAAAATTTAACAAATAGGATTTACGCACGGGTAGCCAGAAACCGGGTTTTTCCTCCCAAATACTCGGTTGTAGCCCTATAATACGCAAAAAACCCGGTTTCTTTGAGGGGAGTGCATAAACCCTGAATACTCAAATCCTGATTTTCGGAAGTCCTAAAATCGAACCAGAGGCTCATACCACAATTCGATTTGATTCCTAAAATAAGTCTAGGGGAAGTCCACCGATGTTTGCCCCTCGCTAATTAGGCGTAGGCTTAGGGGCATTCGTGTCAACAATCGCATAAAAACCTTTGTATCTCTAGTTTATAGCCGAGTCTAGAACCCCCTAAATCCCCCTTAAAAAGGGGGACTTAGAGGCTCTTGTCCCCCCCGAAAGCAAGGGGGGCTAGGGGGGATCAGCGGGCCTAATCGTCAAACAGCAGATCGGTACTACGTTTGACGTTAAGTTGATACCAATGCCCACAGGCGCTACCTAAAAAATGTTTACCATTCCCATAGGATTGCTCAAGCCGTACTGATACATGAATCTACTAGCAAAAATCAAATCCATAAAACTTCCTCCGGCCCTCAAATCTCGAAATTATCGCCTATTTTTTGCAGGACAAGGCATCTCACTCATTGGCAATTGGATGACCCAAGTCGCTACTATTTGGCTTGTTTATCATTTGAGCGATTCACCTTGGATGCTCGGCGTAGTAGGATTTACCAGTCAAATTCCCACATTAATTTTACTGCCTTTTGCAGGAGTTTTAATCGATCGCTGGAACCGCCACCGAGTGATAGTTGTCACTCAAATCTTAGCAATGGTTCAATCCTTAGCGCTCGCATTTTTAGCGCTAACAGGAGTCGTTAACATTTGGCAGATCCTGGTACTGAGTTTCTTTCAAGGGGCAGTTAATGCGTTTGACGCGCCGGCACGGCAAGCATTTGTGCCAGAACTCGTAGAAAAGAAAGAAGACTTAGCAAATGCGATCGCCATTAATGCTTCCATGTTCAACGGAGCCCGACTAATCGGTCCAGCAATTGCAGGTTTGCTGATAGCTACAGTCGGCTCAAGTTATTGCTTTCTCATTGACGGAATCAGCTACATAGCTGTCATTCTAGGTTTGTTAGCGATGCAAATCAAACCCCGTACAATAGCACCAACTAATACCAAACCCTTAGAAAGATTAAAAGAAGGATTCGTTTATTCCTTCGGGTTTCCCCCGATTCGAGCAATTTTACTGCTATTAGCATTAGTCAGTTTTGCCGGAATGTCGCACACAGTATTAGTCCCGATTTTTGCCACCAAAATTCTGCACGGCGGCCCAGAAACCCTGGGCTTTTTGATGGCAGCTTCCGGAGTCGGAGCCTTTTCAGGCGCGATTTATTTAATTGGACGAAAAAGTGTCGTCGGCCTCGGCAAATTGATTGCAATTTCCCCGGCAATTATGGGATTTGGACTGATAGGTTTTGGTTTGTCCCGCGTTTTGTGGCTGTCTTTAATCATGATGTTGTTTGTGGGGTTGGGTTTCATTTTGCAATTTGCAGGAGGAAACACATTTTTGCAAACAATAGTTGAAGACGACAAACGGGGAAGAGTGATGAGCCTCTACACAATGGCATTTTTTGGGGTGAGTCCTTTTGGCAATTTAGTGGCTGGCGGATTGGCAACTTATATCGGCGCTCCCAATACAGTCATACTTGGTGGTATAATTTGTATTTTAGGAGCAGCATTTTTTACCAAACAGCTTCCTGGTCTACGAAAAATGATCCGACCAATGTATGAAAAAATGGGTTTAATTTCCTAGGCCCGATTGAACAGAGAAGTGCAACTGCAAATATCTGACTCGATCCATATGCGTTGATCTGCATTTAAAAATTTCAACACAGCTTAAACTAATGGCAAATACCAGTGCAATTCCACAGCAGCAGAGCGACGATCGCGTTCCATTAAAAACTTGGATCGGCGTCATGGCAACAATGATCGGCGCTTTCATGGCCGTTTTGGACATCCAAATCACCAACGCTTCTCTGAAAGATATCCAAGCAGCTTTAGGCGCAACTTTAGAAGAAGGTTCTTGGATTTCTACCTCTTATCTAGTCGCAGAAATTGTCGTAATTCCGCTGACGGGTTGGCTATCGCAGGTGTTTTCAGTCCGCCGCTACATCTTGGTAAATGCCGCTTTCTTTGTATTCTTTTCTATGTGCTGCGCTTGGGCGTGGGATTTGAATTCAATGATTGTTTTTCGAGCTTTGCAGGGGTTTACGGGCGGCATTTTAATTCCGATGGCTTTTACGTTTTTGCTGACAAATTTACCGCCCAAAAAGCAACCAGTCGGCATGGCGATGTTTGCACTCACAGCTACTTTTGCACCATCCATCGGGCCGACATTGGGAGGTTGGCTGACGGAGAATTACGGCTGGCAATATGTCTTTTATTTAAATTTGGTTCCGGGGCTGCTGCTGCTAGCAGGTGTGTGGTATGCCGTCGCCCCGACGCCGATGCGGCTCGAACTGCTAAAAGGGGGCGACTGGTGGGGAATTGCCTCAATGGCGATCGGCCTGGGTTCCCTGCAAGTTGTGTTAGAAGAAGGCAGCCGCAAAGACTGGTTTAGTTCTGATTTGGTTTTGCGTTTAAGCATAGTTTCTGCCATATTTCTCAGCGCTTTTTTCTGGATTGAACTAACTAGAAAAAAACCGTTTATTAACCTACGATTATTGACTCGCCGCAATTTTGCTTTAGCAACTGTTGTGAATGTTTCTTTGGGGGTGGGATTGTACGGTTCGGTGTTCATTTTGCCCCTGTATTTAGGTCAGATTCAGCAGTATAATGCCATGCAAATTGGCGAGGTGATTATGTGGGGCGGCGTGCCGCAGTTATTCCTCGTGCCGATGGTGCCGAAATTGATGCAGCGAATAGATACGCGGCTGATGATTGGCATCGGTGTGAGTTTGTTTGCGGTGAGTTGTTTTATGAATGCCAGCATGACTCACGAGACGGGCATCGATCAGTTGCGTTGGTCGCAATTAGTGCGAGCAATGGGACAGCCTTTGATTATGGTGCCGCTGTCAAGTATTGCCACGGCTGGTATGGCAAAACACGAGGCTGGTTCTGCTTCGGGTTTGTTTAATATGATGCGAAATCTGGGAGGTTCGATGGGGATTGCGGCGCTAGGAACTTTGGTGACGATGCGCGAGCAATTTCACTCGAATCGATTAGGGGAATCTGTTTCTTTGTACAATCAGGCAACGCAGGAGAGAATGAATCAAATGACTCAGTATTTTGTGAGTCGCGGTGCTGATGCAAGTGTGGCGCATAACCAAGCAATTCAGGCAATTGATGGTCTGGTTCGTCGGGAAGCTTATGTCATGGCTTTTAATGATTGTTTTTACTTTGTGGGAATTGCTTTGCTGTTAAGTGGGATTGCTATTTTGGGTTTTAAAAAGGTGAAACCGGGTGCTGGTGGTGGGGGCGGTCATTGATTCTGTAGTGCCTCGGCGCACCCTACTAATACCAATTTCATAAAGTAGCGCTATATATTACTCCTCCAACCCCCCCGCGAGTTCGGGGTGGCTCAGAATTCATCAATAGCATATATGAAAGAAAAATGGTATAAATACTGATATTCACCATTCTTGTTGGGCTTCTGCTTCTGCTTGGATTAAATTTTGCCGCAGTTGCACCCAATTTATTTGATGAGATGGGGAGTCTTCGAGGAGTTTTCCGCGTTGTAAATGCAGGACTCGCGTGCTAAATTGCTCGGATAATTCTAATTGGTGGTTGACCATTAAAATTGTGGTTTGGCCGTTGGTTAGCTGTGTCAATACTTGCAAAAGATGGGCGGCTTTTCCGGCGTCTAGGGCGGATGTTGGTTCGTCTAAAAGCAAGATTTTTGGTTGCAGGATGATGCCGCGGGCGATCGCCACTAACTGCTTTTGGCCTGTGGAAAGTTGCAATTCCGTGCGATCGAGCAATTCTTGGCGTATGTGCAGTTGTGCGATCGCCCCGCTAATTCTGTCAGCAATGTTTGATGCAGCCACGCCCCGCAACTTCAAAGGATAAGCCAAAGCTTCCCGCACCGACATCCCCAAAAGCTTAGATTCCTGCATAATCAAGGTGATTTGTCTGCGGAGTTCGATCGCCGGAATTTGCCGATATTCCGTATTTTCCAGATAAATCGAGCCACTGGTGGGGCTGCTGAGTCGGTTTAACAACCGCAACAGCGTAGTTTTCCCAGCCCCCGAAGGGCCGACAATTGCCACGCGATCGCCCTTGTGCACATCAAACGAGATATTGTCTAATAAGTAGCTAGAGGCGATCGGTGCTTTCAAACTGACACCCTCAACTCGCAATTGAGCAATTGTATCTGTATTATTTTCTGAATAATTAGGCATTGAATTAATTTAAAATATGGTATGACTATTGGTCTGTTGTAGGGGCGGGTTTAGCTCAGAATTTATGAAACAATCGACTGTATCAAGGCAAAACCCGCCCCCGCCCAATGCTTGTAGGGGCTCAGAATTTATGAAACAATCGACTGTATCAAGGCAAAACCCGCCCCCGCCCAATGCTTGTAGGGGCTCAGAATTTATGAAACAATCGACTGTATCAAGGCAAAACCCGCCCTGTCCCTATCGTCAAATAAACTGTATGGCGTTATACAATCCGTTAAGCTGTTGCTTATTTAAATTGCATATTCGGGACGGCGTCGGAGCAACGTACCACAAGAGTCTGATTGATTTTTGACACACAATTTAACTGCAAAACAGCTCATCTTCCATTAATTAGAGCTATTAAAGAATCCGTTACCGAACTTCTTTGTCAAACCTTGACAGCTTTATCCAAAGGAAAACCCAGATTTTCGCGCTGTTCCAAATAAAGCTGAGCAACCCTGCGCGCCAAGTTGCGAATCTTGGTAATATATCGAGTTCTTTCCGTTACCGAAATCACACCTCTAGCATCCAGCAAATTGAAAGTGTGAGAACATTTTAACACATAATCAAGACTCGGCAAAACCAAGCCTTTTTGTGTCAGTTGTTCAGCTTCCTGCTCGTACAATCCAAATAAAGTAAACAGCAATTCAGGATTAGAAGCTTCAAAGTTATAAGTACACTGTTCTATTTCCCCTTGCAGGAAAACATCACCGTAAGTTATGCCATCTTTCCACTGAATTTTAGTCATCGCATCGACTTCTTGGAGATACATTGCGAGGCGTTCTAGCCCGTAGGTAATCTCAATCGAAACGGGGCGGCAATCAATGCTACCACACTGTTGAAAGTATGTAAATTGGGTAATTTCCATCCCATCGAGCCAAACTTCCCAACCAACACCCCAAGCTCCTAATGTGGGTGATTCCCAGTTGTCTTCTACGAAGCGAATGTCATGGTCTTCTGGGCGAATTCCTAATGCTCTGAGCGAGTCTAAATAAACTTCTTGGATATTGGGAGGAGATGGTTTAATCAGAACTTGATATTGATAGTAATGTTGGAAGCGGTTAGGATTTTCGCCGTAGCGTCCGTCGGTGGGGCGGCGACAGGGTTCGACGTAGGCGACAGACCAAGGTTCGGGCCCAATTGCTCTGAGAAAGGTGTGGGGATTCATGGTTCCTGCACCTTTTTCTGTGTCGTAGGATTGGGCGATCAGGCAGCCTCGATCGCTCCAGAATTGATTCAGTGTTGCAATGACTGATTGAAAGTTCACTGGTTTAAATATGGCTAGGATGTGTCTCAACTTATTTAAGCATAAAAAAGGCAGGGTTTATTTGCATAAACCCTGCCGAAATCATGTGTGGTGTGAAAAATTAGGCAGTTTGGATCGAGTTCTCGTTTAGTCTGCCGGAGTGAGGGAAACTAACAGAGTGATGTTGTCAACGCCGATGACATAAACGGTGTCTCCGGGTGTGAGAGTCATTTGGCGATCGCACCGTGCGGGCCACCAGCTACCTTGGAAGCGGACGCGACCTGTTTGATTCGGGTAAATCGATTCATCGACGACGGCTTCTTCGTTGAAATAGTGAAAATTGGTGTTGATGTAGTTGTCGATTAACATATTGTTGGCTGTGCTGTAGGTGTGAGAAGAAAAAATAGAACCGAAAGCTTTTACTACGTTAAACATTTTCCTGACTCCTTTTGTGTTAAAATATATGGAAGTTTAATCGCCTATTTATGCTATTTGAAAGGTCGCATTTCCTGGTTTGTTGATGCTCTGATTTAGTCTGCGGGAGCGAGGGAAACTAAGAGAGTGATGTTGTCAACGCCGATGACATAAACGGTGTCTCCGGGTGTGAGGGTGATTTGGCGATCGCACCGTGCGGGCCACCAGCTACCTTGGAAGCGGACGCGACCTGTTTGATTCGGGTAAATCGATTCATCGACGACTGCTTCTTCGTTGAAGTAGTTAAAGTTGGTGTTGATGTAGTTGTCGAGCAACATATTCTTTTGTGTGCTGTAGGTTTGAGAGGAAAAAATAGAACCGAAAGCTTTTACTACGTTGAACATGATATTTACTCCTGTTGTGTTAAAATATATGGATGTGTAATTGTCTGTTTGTGCTATTTGAGAGGCTGCATTTCCTCGGTTAAGATTTATTGATTTCCCTGATATTTCATTGTTCTTGTCTTCTCTAGTTCGATCCGGATAAAAGGCAAAGAATTTTTGAAATGTAAGAGGGATTTGAGAAGCGGTTGCGGGGAGTGTAAATCCGGTAATTCCGAGGTATTGAATTAAAGATTTAGGGGTTGGCTCGTTAGTGGGATGTGCCTCAAGGGTAGATGTTGTTAGCTACATTAGCGCTTGGCTGATTCCGAATTACTGGCGGTGTGAAGATGTTTTATTTTTGGGTTTGCTTTTTGGGTGTGATTTTTTGACTGGGTTGCGACTCCTTTGCTTGACACTTACTAATTTCGCAGGAGTCGAATGTCTTTGGTACGATCGCCAGTCCACTTTCCCACTCTGGTATTGGCACAGGACACTTTCACACCCGCATACAACGATTTTTCAAGGGTTTTAGCCTACTCATCGGGCTGGTAGCTGTGCCAATTTAGCAAAGTGGACTACCGCAGTCGGTGAAATCTGAGCTTACTCACTGTCTCTAGCCCAATCGGGAATATCCATACATATCCCGTCCGTGACTCACACAATCTCCGGTAAAATACCCGTTATAGGTTCGTAGTGAGGACTTCAGTCCTCTCTCGTCTGATGAGGACTGAAGTCCTCACTACGAACCGATTTTGCGTACTCAGGCATAGAAAATGCCCGCTGAGACTGACGCAGATATCGCGACGCGGTAGGAGGTTTTGATCCGTGTAGCTCGATCGCACCCGCTCGATCGCAATTATTCAACAAGTCAAACTTAAAATCAATTCATAAATTCAGAATCTTAAATTCATAAAAGTCATAATTATATAAAACCTTCTTGATACTGCATAATTGTTACAGGAACTCTGAATAAAATTTTAGCTAATTGAGACAAACCGAACTTAAATTTAAGCGACTGTGGCAAATCTTGCACAGAAACTTCTACGAAGCCAAAGCGAGTATAAAATGATGCGAGTCGCTTTCCCAAACATTCTAAGTATAGCGGTTCTGTAGCTTGTTGAATTAAATATTTTGTGAGATAAATGCCCAAACCGCGATCGCGCCAATCCTTCGCCACCACCAAACTACCCAACTCTTGCGCGCCGGAAAAGTTCCGCAACTGTCCGCAAGCAGCCAATTTTCCCTCACATTCAATCACCCAGAATTGCTCCCATCGCAACTGAGTCGGATCGAGTTTGGCACTCCAAACTAACTTTCTAATTGATTTGATATCTTGCTCCGACGCTGGGCGGATTGTGCATTCTGGGGGTAAGGAAACAGAACTTGCAATCATGAGTTATAGTTGGAAACTACAGCAGCGATTCGTTTGAAAATGCGAAAAACTTCGTAAAGTTCGTTTCCGGGATTCTGAATATCAAACAACTTAGATAAAGCATACTGCGGTGTATCTTGTTTAGTCACTTTGATGAATCGGAAACTGCTGCCATTGGTCAGAAGCCCAAACGTTGGTTGTTCTGAATTTGGGTCATTCAGCATATAAAATAGTAATTGAGGAAGTCCAGCTTCAACGGAATATTGCGATCGCTTGGCTTCGATCGCCACAACCCAAAAAGATTGCAGCAATAATAGGACATCTATGCTGCCCCTAACAATTATATCTTCATCTTCGACAATCAGTTCAACAGATTTTTCACATTCTATGTGAAAGGGAGTCAGGAAAAAATCTGCTACAAATAGCAAAGGAGCTAGTACCACCATTTTTACAGTATCTTCTAGGAAAGGGAATGAGGTACTGTTGATATAGCCTGCTTTTACTTTGTCGAGCGATCGCTTTTCTTCATCAGTAATTTCTGGTAAATCGTCAATCCACTCCCGAAAAAATTGCTCGTCTTCAGACAACTGTAGATTAAATTTTGTTTTGACATCGCGCAGTGTCAGTGTTTTTGCTTGAATGCTTTGTGTCATAGTTTTCAGTAGCTAGTTGCTGGTTGTAACTTATTGTAGCATATCAATTGGCGATCGCCCCCAGCAACACCTCCGCGCCAAACCGCACCGGATCGGTACAAGGCAATCGCGTTTCTGCTTGAATTCCCGCTATTGCTAACAGCGCTTCTGCGTCAGTTAAATGATGAGTATTAAGAGCGATAGCACTTACTTTACACCCAACAAAAGCACCCGCAGCAGCGGCAACCATTTCGTACAATTCAACCACTTTCGACAAACTAGGAATCGATACGTGCGGGTGATTGCGAATGTGAGTTTGTCCGGCTCGGTGCGCTAAAATTAAGTGAGTTGGCTGCGCACCCCGCAACAGTGGCAGAGTGGCCGTTGAACCCGGATGCAATAGCGAACCTTGTCCTTCTACGTGCAGAATATCGCATTCCGAACCCAATTTTATCACCGCTTGTTCGACAGCACCGGCGGCAAAATCAACTCGCACTGCATCTAAAGCAAGGCCTTGATTTCCGAGCATTAAACCCGTTTGTCCGGTTGCCAAAAATTTGGAACGCAAACCCCGCTGCAAACAAGTGCGATTGAGTTCCAGACTGGTTGACATTTTGCCGACGCTCATATCTGTACCGACAGTTAACACGCGGCGACAGCTTAATTTAGCAGCGGCGGCAGAGGCGATCGCACCGACAGATTTCGGTTCCTGACGCACATCCCAAATCCATTGATTTTCGGTTAACGGAACCGTTATCAAAGGTGCAAGTTTCGCGTGTAAACCGTTGACAACCGACAAACCTGCTGCTACCGCTTGATTAATTTCTGGCAGCCATTCCAGCGGCAAAACACCGCCCGAAGGAGCGATACCAATTAGCAGAATATCCGGCGCAAATTGCAGCGCTTCGGCAACCGAAGCAACAATCGGTACTTGTTGCGGAATGCCCGTTAATTCAGACAAAGATTGTCCTGTACATTGGCGGTCAATTACTGCTACAATTTGTGCTTCGCTGTAGCGTAAAAAGGCTAAGCCTGTTTTGCCGGAAGAGCCGAGAATTCCCTCGTGCAACAAGATAGCAACTTTGCCAGTTTTGATAGGGTAGTTTTGAGTCATTAGTTCACTTTTAAGCTGGGCGATTGTAGATTATAGATTAAATCTACAATCTACAATTGATTGTTCGCTATGATTTGCGATTACTGGTTTAAAGCATTCGGATCTTCTCCCAATTCTCGCAATCTGGCCTCTAGTCGCGAGGCTCGCTGTTGAGCAGCTTCGGCTTGCTGTTGAGCAGCTTCGGCTCGCTGTTGAGCAGCTTCGGCTTGCTGTTGAGCAGCTTCGGCTTGCTGTTGAGCAGCTTCGGCTTGCTGTTGAGCGGCTTCTTCTGGTAACAGAATTAGATTGCCAGACTCGTCGTAGAAACGCGCCCAGACTGCTGTTTCTCGATCGACAATTCCTGACCAAGTACCCAACCAAAAGCCCAAACTTTGACTCCACAGCCAACCCCGCTCGTTCGGTACTAACGGCTGATAGCGTTGATTATTATCCAAACGCCATCCCTGCAAAGAATTCGGCTCGAAAGGATCGAAAACAAAGTAATCAGGCGTTCTAAAAACCTGCTCGTAAATATCCTTTTTAATGCCTGTATCTACATTAGCAGTGGCAGGCGACATTAATTCTACGATCGCATCCGGGTAACGTCCGTTTTCATTCCAAACTACCCAACCTTGTCTGGAAGTATTGCCGTCAACACCCAACACAGCGAAAAAATCTGGGCCTCTCAAATCCCGATTGTGAACTTGTTCGGTGCTGAAATAAATAAACATATTGCCACCGACAAAAAAATCGTTCCGGTTAGCTAAGTTAGCTAAACCTTGTTCTGCGGAACGGATTAAAACATTCATGGCTATGCGGTGGCGGTTGCTTTCCATTTCTGCCGCATCATCAAAAATCAAATCAGTCGGCGGCTTGTGTTCTTCATAGAAAAGCTGTGCTTCTCTATCAATTTGCCCTGCAAGTGATTCAAGTGAGATCATAGCATCTCCAGATTTGTTTTGAGCGATACTTTTATTCTACAATGTTAATTCGCCGCACTCCCAATCCCGATCGCCCATTTGGCAGCAAACACCCATTTTCTATGCTTGCACCCGTGAAAGGATCGTCTAGTAAATTCAAGTGACTGTCCAAATCCAAGTAATCAGCGAGGGGCGAAAGTTGTGCGGCTGCGGTATTGGCGATCGCACTATCGGAATAGCAGCCGAACATCACCTGCAAATTGCAGGCTTTGGCTGCGTGAATCATCCGCATTGCTTCGCTCAATCCGCCTGATTTCATCATTTTGATATTGATGCCATGGACACAGTGAGCTAACTTGGGTATATCCGAACTATTAAAGCAACTTTCATCAGCAAAAATTGGTAAGGGTGATTGACGGTATAGTTCTGAGAATTCAGCCAAATCTGCAACTGGTGACAGCGGCTGTTCGACATAATTTATGTTGTATTTTTCCAGCCAGCGACACATTTCTACAGCATCTTTTAAACTCCAACCGCCGTTAGCATCAACACTGATTTGAATGTTAGATGGTGCTTCCTCAAGCACTGCGATTAACATAGCTTTGTCGGCTTCAATTCCTTGGGGATTTCCTAATTTCACCTTGACGGCGCGGTATTTGATACTTGCGGGATATGTCGCATCTTTGCCAAACCAATCGCGCACTCTGGCTCTCGCACTCCTCGGCGAATTTATGCCGATGGTGACGGATGTGGGGACAATGCGCGATCGATCTAATCCCCACATTTTCCACAGCGGCAAGCCTGCTTTTTTGCCCAGCCAGTCGTGCATTGCCATGTCGATGCCGGCGCGGGCGGCCGAGGGTAACTCTACCTCTGTGAAGACTTGTTCGATTTTTTGGCGATCGCACGGAGTAAACTTTTCTAGTAGCGGTGCAACTTCCTGCAATGCTGCTAGCAGACTTTCGGTAGTTTGGGGCTTAGAACCTGTGGAAAAGGGCGATGATTCTCCCCAACCTTCGATGCCTTCGTGTGTTAATTTTACCCACAAATTCGTACTTTGAGATGTTGTACCGCGACTGATGGTAAGCGCAAACCGCTTGCGGACAGTGAAGGTTTTTATTTGAAGCTGCATGATTAGTTATAACCTGTGGATTCCAGGGTTTAAAAGCATAATCTTTGTTTTGATATTTTACTAAAGATCTGTAATAAAGCCAAGTGCTAATTGTAAACTATGCCATAATTATAGGTAGGGAAGGTGTACATTTCGATCTAAATTAGCAACGAAATATCATGCCAATTTACTTTTACAGCACTCGCAGTGAATACGGCAGTTTCTCTAATTTTTCCCGTCACGGATTCGAGTTAGACGGAGAATACTGGCCGACTACCGAACATTATTTTCAAGCACAAAAGTTTCCCGAAACGGAACACTGCGACCAAATTCGCCAAGCAAAAACGCCGAAAGATGCAGCAAAAATGGGGCGCGATCGCTCTCGTCCCCTGCGCCAAGATTGGGAACAAGTCAAAGATGATATCATGCGAAAAGCCGTACTCCGCAAATTTGAAACCCATGCCGATATCCGCGAAATTCTACTCGCTACCGGGGATGACGAAATAGTCGAGAATGCACCTACAGATTATTATTGGGGTTGCGGAAAAAATGGCAGCGGCAAAAATATGTTGGGACAGATTTTAATGGAATTGCGAGAGGTTTTGCGAAAAGGTACGTAGCGAGTAAAATAGAACTTACCAGCTTGTAGTAAGGACTTCAGTCCTTTCTTGCTCAATTCAAGAAAGAGGACTGAAGTCCTTACTACGAACCCATGATAAAGCAGGACTTATTTAATCTTAAGTCCTGCCATGCTGCTAAGCGAGAATTTCCTCAATTTTATTAAACAAGGTGACTCCAACATCCACCTTACAAACTGTCAAATTTTGTGTCAATCTCCCCAGGCTGTTCTAGTAGAGGGTTTAGCCTCTCCTTGGAGACTGCGAAGCAGGGGAAACGGTAAAAACCCTGCACCACTTTTGGGTTTGAACAACTACTGTCAACCGGAATTAACTTTTATTGTCGCAAGTACAGCATTGTTCGCCAGTCGCCTCCCGGACACCGTTCTCCTTAGGTTGGCAATTCACAGGTAAAACAGCAAAACTCCTGTTCTGGTTAAAGTTTGTTTGTTATTTATGCTGTATATTTCTATTGTGTGCGATTTAGAGAAAGTGTTAGCTGTTGTACAGAATTCTTTACAATTTTTTGACCTATTTGCCTAATGTGGCGCTGATTTGCCGCAGTTGCTGTTGAATTCGGTTGAATTCTTTTTCTTCTTCTGTGAGCAAAGTATTGTCGATCGGCGATCGCATATCCCACTGCAACTCTGAGAGTAAAATTAGACAGCCTGCGATCACAATTCCGGTTGTCAAATACTGCCAAGGTGCGACAAACGGCAATAATCCGATCGCAAATAGATGAGCAAGTCCGATCGCCATAAAAGTGCGCGATCGCAAACCGAGTCCAGTACAAAAATAGCCGATCGCGCTCAACCCCAACCACAAATCGCACAGATGCAGCAACAAACCACTCCAACAGGCAAAAATACTGCAATCCGTCAAAATCAAACCAGAAATCATCAAAATCGCCCAAGAATAAAGAATCCAGCTAACTCGCTCAACCTTTACCCAAAACAAAGTCAAAACGGCCATTGCCGCAGTGCCAATTAGAGTCAAAGTTGACCACAGAATCGCCTGAAAGCTCCAACTGATGGGGAAAAACTGAGCGGTGAAAAAAATACCCGCTGTCACCAAACCCCAAAGCAGAAAAGTTTGGTCGATGCGGGTATAAAATCTTGAGAAAGGAGTAATGTTCCCGATTTGCCAGTGGATTCGCAACAAGCCTTCGAGGTCTTGTACGTCGAGATGTTCCTGTTTGCAGCGGATTAGGGGTTCGGAGGCGTTGAAAAAGGTCATCCAGTGTGAGCAAAGTATGAAGTTTTGTGTATTGTAACAAATCTTAAGGAATATTTTGCAGATTTTTTATCATTTTTTCTCGTTCGCCGGCTCTGTCTGGGGACGCAGATTGGGAGGCTTTGCCTCCCAATCTGCGTCCCGCGAATCAGAGACAAGCGAGGCAGAGCCGGGGAACTAGGGATTATTTTTGTTTTTTGTTCAGGGTTTTGGTTAACTGAGTAATTGAGTTGAGCAAAGTTTGGGAAAAGTAAGCCATTGCAAAAATCACGGCTACTGCAACTCCTCCGTACATTAGTAATGGCATAAAACCTCCTGTTTCAGGCGGTGTCGCCGAATCTGTTGTAGCCGTAGAAACCAGAATGACTTGGTTTGTGCTAAAATCGGACATATAAACTCCTTGGTCTGTACAAAGACCGTAAAAGTGGAAAATTGACGAGCGTTTCTGGTGGCAGCCAGTCGCTATGAAAAAAACAAGCGATCGAAAGCGTCTCTAGCAACAGCTAGGGGCGCTTGTTTGCTTGTTAAGGGCAGTCTAACACTGCTTTTTAACGTATATAATTATTTCGGAAAATATTTCGGGCAATTGTTTTGCTCCGCAACCGACGAGGCAGAGCCTCTAGATATCGGTTTCCAGGCAGAGATCAGGAAACCAGGTGACTTCATACAAATCATCCGTGGGTTTGGGCTTTATGACGCTATATACTTTACAACCTCAAATGTGATGAAGAAGCATGAGTATCTTACGATCGCGCGATCGCAATTGATGCCAATTATCGGTCAGCTTGGTTGAGCCGAGGCTGGGTGCTGGATAATCTCGGTCGTTATGAAGAAGCTTTAATGTCTTGTGATAAAGCGATCGAACTTGGCTATAAATCTTCAAATGTCTTCTTCAATCGCGCTATTGCCATTCTCGGATTGAATCGTTGGGATGAAGGCATCGCCGCCTTAGACGACGCATTCCAACGCCTCGAACCAGACGATGAGGTTTATGCAGAAGATGTCGAGCTAATTATCCGCAACTTGTTTGTGAATGCGATCTATCCGACAACTCAAACTCGCATCACCAGCATAATTACAGTTTACGAAAAACACAAATATCTCTCAATCTTAGGACAGGGAATAGTGCGAAACATCCCCGCGCTAATGTCAGAAATGGTCAGCGACAAAGCCGCCCACACTTGGTTAGAATTGTGGCAAGAACTAACCAGTAACTGCAAACAATTCCAAATTCCCATCCGCCTGCTGAATGCGGCTGTCCGCTATAAGGAAACCAAGGGCGACAGGCGAGTTTTGCTAGAACTTCCCATAGAAGAACGCAATTTATTAGAACCGTTGGTGTCAGGAAAAATAGAATAGGCGATTAGAAATTACGGTGACGATTGAAGCCCCGGCGATTGGAAATCGCGGCTACACAAACGATGTCCGCCGGACGCCGACGGAAGAAATGAAATTCAACCCGCGGAGGCGGGTTTTGTATGTGTAGACGCGGTTTCAACCGCCGGGTTTCTCCAACCCATGAACGTGGGTTTTGTTGAAATAGGTATAAAATAGAAATTGATGATACTAGCAAAGGACTCATCCCCATGACGGCAACAATTCCCACAAAAACCTCATCAGAAATCATCTACCCGGACAGCGACGGCAAACCCATGTCAGACAACACCAAACAGTTTGAACTAATTGTCACCATTCAAGGCGGAATAGATGCCCTATACAAAGACAACGAAAATGTCTTTGTAGCAGGTGACTTGCTGTGGTATCCAGTCGAAGGAGACAACAAAACTCGCCAAGCACCTGATACAATGGTAGTGTTTGGCAGACAGAAAGGTTACAGAGGTTCTTACAAACAGTGGGTTGAAGATAATATCCCTCCGCAAGTTGTCTTTGAAATCCTTTCCCCAGGCAATCGCTTCGGAGAAATGCTGAAAAAATTGAGATTTTATGAGCAGTATGGAGTCGAAGAATACTATCTCTATGACCCGGATCATAATGAACTAACTGGTTGGCTGCGATCGCAGGAAAAACTTAATGATATTGAATCAATGGAGGGTTGGGTTAGTCCGCGTTTGGAGATACGCTTTGAAACTGCATCGGGGGATTTAGAAATTTATCAGCCTGATGGACAGAAGTTTTTGTCTTATGTCGAGTTGTCAAGTCAAATGGAATCAGCACAGCGACAAATGGAACTAGCACAGCAACAAATCGAATTAGCACAGCAAAAAGCCGATCGCCTTTCCGAGAAATTGCGAGAAATGGGCATCAATCCCGACGAAATTTGAACCAATAAAACCGGGCGGTTGCAACCGCTTTCTTATGGCAACCGTCCGTTTTAGGAAACGTTGTTATATTATTAACCAAATTTGTAGGGGCGGGTTCACCAACAATTTACGGTAAAAATGAATAATATCATAAACCCGCCCCCACCCACCAACAATAAAAATGTACGGTTAATTTCTTGGTAAAATGTTCATGCAAATAAGGGCGGGGATGGGGCGGGTTTATGAGATTGTTTGTCTGTTTCATAGATGGTTGGTGAACCCGCCCCTACAAGATTTTGGAATTGGTTGTGAAGCTATATCTTCGTGTCTGTAGACGCGATTTCAATCGCCATAATTTCTATTTTCAATCCTCAGACAACCTATAATGACTTGACATATCAGCAACCAGCCATGCAAAATCCCCGCCAAATAGCCTTCCTCGCACTCCGCGAAGTCCACCGCCGAGGCGCATTCGCAGACGCAGCCCTCGATCGCACTTTCCGCAACTCCCAACTCAGCGACCTCGATCGCCGTTTAGTCACAGAATTAGTGTACGGTAGCGTCAGGAGAATGCGATCGATCGACTTCATCATCGACAAACTAGCCACAAAAAAATCCTCCCAACAACCGCCAGACCTCCGCACCATCCTACATTTAGGCCTATATCAACTCCAATATCTCAACAATATTCCCCCCTCAGCCGCCGTCAACACCACCGTTCAACTAGCAAAAGAAAATGGCTTTGCAGGACTCAGCAGTTTTGTCAACGGTTTGCTGCGACAATACATCCGTTTAACAGAAACCGACTTAAACCCATTAACAATTACCAAGTATAAATCATCAGTCGAACGCCTCGGAATTCTGCACAGCTTCCCCGACTGGCTAGTAGAATTGTGGATCGAACAAATAGGCGAAACCGAAACCGAACAACTCTGCGAATGGTTCAACCAATCACCCACAATTCACCTCAGAATCAATCCCTTAAAAAGCTCGATCGCCCAAATCGAGACCGCCTTCACAGCCCAGAACATCTCCACCAGCAGAATCCCCCATTTACCCCAAGCATTAAGACTAAATGGTAGCACCGGCGCAATTCAAAACCTTCCCGGATATAGCGAAGGTTGGTGGACAATCCAAGACAGCAGCGCTCAATTAGTCACCCATTTACTCGATCCACAGCCAGGGGAAATCATCATCGATGCCTGCGCCGCACCCGGAGGAAAAACCACCCACAGCGCTGAATTAATGCAGGATACAGGCACTATTTACGCCTGCGACAAAACCGCTAGCAGACTTAAAAAACTTACTGAAAATGCCGATCGACTCCAGATGAAATCCATTAAAATTCATACCGGAGACAGCCGCCACTTCCCAGAATTTATCAACCTAGCAGACAGAGTATTATTAGACGCACCTTGTTCCGGCCTCGGAACCCTCCACCGCCGCGCTGACGCCCGCTGGCGACACACACCCGAAAACATTCAACAACAATCGCAACTGCAATCGGAATTGCTAGCAAATGCAGCGACATTTGTCAAGTCCGGCGGCGTCTTAGTTTACGCAACTTGCACGATTCATCCCTTGGAAAATGAACAGGTTGTGCGATCGTTCTTAGATAGCAATCCTGACTGGCAAATCGAACAGCCAACTATTGATTTACCCGTCCAGCCATCACCCGAAGGATGGGTGAAAGTTTGGCCACACAAGCATCAAATGGATGGCTTTTTTATGGTGCGGCTGAAACGAGATTAAGAAAAATTCAACCCGCTCTCGTCGCGTGAGTGTTTGTATAGACGCGGTTTCAACCGCCGTCTTCTTTAAGAGTTTAATATCTCTAATCTTGATGAGCTGGTTCTTGATAAGCCGGTTCTTGCCAATCGCGGCGCCTGGGCTCGGGATTGGGATTGTAAGGTACGATCGCACCATCGTCATTCACAATCATCCCTCGAATAATCTCCTTCGGCTCCACGGGTTTCGCCTTAATACTGCCTTTGCGGCCCTCCAACTCAGGTAACTTGGGAAACTCCTGAACCGGCATTCCCTTCACAGCTTGACTCATAAAATCGCGCCAATTGTAAGCAGCAGTACCGCTAGTTCCCCCCGTCGGATAATTGTCATCATTCCCCAGCCAAACGCCAGTCACCACCTGTGGAATGTAACCGATAAACCACAAATCTCGCACCTTTTCCGAAGTGCCAGTTTTGCCAGCCACAGCGCGATCGGCTAAAGAAGCAGGCCCGCCCGTACCACCAGTCACCACACCCTCCAACATCCAAGTAGTAATCGCAGCACTATCCTTATCCAAAACCCGCTTCGGTTTAAAATCAGCCTTATAAATCACATCTCCCCGCTGATTAATTACCTTAGTAATGCCGTGGGCTTCAATAAAATTACCTTCCGACGCTAAAGTACCGTAAGCATTAGTTAATTCCAGCAAATTCACCTCGGACGATCCCAACGCCAGGGAATAAATCGGACTTAATTTAGACTTGATTCCCATATCGTGGGCTAATTTGATCGCGGGTTCAAACCCGACATCCATCAATACCCTGACAGCCACCACATTCACTGAACTCCTCAAAGCGTCAGAGATCGATCGCCAACCACTAAACTTTTTCCCGTAATTATTCGGTTGATAGCCATCGATAATAATTGGCGCATCTTCATAGCTGTCGTAGGGCGAAAAACCCGCCCCCATAGCCGCCGCATAAACCAACCCCTTAAACGTCGATCCGGGCTGCCGCAAAGCCTGCGTAGCGCGATTAAACTGACTTTCCTTAAAATTTCCGCCGCCGACGAGCGCCTTAACTTCCCCAGTTTTTGTTTCCATAGAAACTAAAGCCGCCTGTTCAAAACCCTGACGGCGGCCATCAACCTCGATCGCATCTTTAACCACCTGTTCCGCTATTTTCTGCCACTTCAAATCCACCGTCGTCTCGACAGTCAAGCCGCCGGATTCCAAAGCATCTTTAGAAACATAGCGCGGCAATTCCTTCCGAATGTAACTAGCAAAATAAGGCGCGACGACTTTAAACCGCTTCGGCGGACTTTGTTTCACCTTGATAGGTTCCGCCATCGCCTCCTTCGCCTGGGCCTCTGTAATTACCTTCGCTTCCTGCATTTGTTGCAGCACAGTATTGCGGCGTTGTTTAGCAAGATTCGGATTGACCAAAGGCGAATATTCGCTCGGTGCCGGCGGCAAACCCGCCAAAGTTGCCATCTCTGCCAAACTTAATTTCTCGACTGGTTTGCTAAAGAAAACCCAAGCCGCATCCGCCACCCCGTAAGCATCCGAACCTAAATAAACCAGATTTAAATACCGTTCTAAAACTTGGTCTTTACTCAACTCCCGCTCAATTTTCTGAGCTAACAAAGCCTCCCGAACCTTGCGCCTAATACTTCTTTCCTGATTGAGAAAAACCACGCGAGCCAATTGTTGCGTAATCGTACTGCCGCCCTGCACCAAATCTCTCGCTATCAAATTAGAACCGATCGATCGCACAATACCTTGATAATCCACGCCGCGATGTTCGTAAAAACGGCGGTCTTCTATGGAAATAAAAGCTTTAGCCAACAAATCGGGAATTTCTTTAAGTTTCAGCTTGTCCCTAGTTGCTGGCCCCGACTGCAACAAAATCGTATTGTCTGCCGCCTTAATTGTCAGCGTTCCATCGCGGTTAAAAGCCGACAAATCGTTAACATCCGGCAAACCTTTGTCTAAAGTGTGTAAAATCCACAAACCGTAGATTAAAGCGCCGCCCCCAATACTGACAACACCTAAACCTATCCAAAATCTAGGGCGGCGGGAGATCCGTTTTTTAGTCTTGGTTGGCGGTGCGCTTATTTCGTCCTCGGCGTTAATTTCCGGCGGTGCGCTAATTTCCTGTACTTCCGTATGGAACTGCAATTGGGTGTTCTGCGGTGCCCTATTTTCCGGCAATTCGCTACTATCCGAACTCTCCAATTTTTTCGGTAATTCAGCCCCTTGCACCCTCAATCCCGGCCGCAGCAATCCTTTTCCTTTTGCTTGCAAGCTGGTAATTTGAGGTTCAATTTCCAACCAAGCGATTAAGCGTTTCAACCCTTCCCAATCGCGCTTGACTATGGGATATTCATCATGTTCTGAGTCGGAATATTCTGGAGGTTCCGCATCTTCTGATACCACATACTCCGATCGCTCACCCCTTGTCTGTGCAGACAATTGAGGCGGGGATTGCGGCGAGTTTAGCCCGGTGCTATTGGCAGCATTTGGCGATTCTCGATCGGAATTATCGCCTACTCCCTTAGTGACTTTGCTCAATTTATCCTTGATATTTGAGAAAAATTCTGACACGTTCAGACCTTCAAACCTCATCAATTTAAATTAAAAATTAAAAATTAAAAAGGCGAGCCTCCTTCAATTTTTAATTTTTAACTTGACATCTTTTCTTCAAGAACACTGTGCAGAGTCTTGAGTTATTTATTTTGAGTTAAAAACTATTTAACTGAAAATTCACAACTCAAAATTCTTTTTAACCAGCATGGCCTAGTGCCAAACCCGCTACCAGCATACCCAACACCAGGAAAGGCTGAGCACTTGCCTGATATTTAACATCATTTTCCAGAGGATTGCGCAAAAAGTACATATCCTGAAAAGTGATTTGGGGAACTATCAGCAGCAAGAGAATGACAGCGTAAAGGTTTTGGTGAATGCTGATCAGGTAGACTGCAATCCCTGCTTGAAATATGTCGATCATCAACACGCAAATCCAAGCTGCGGTGTCGATGCCAAACATGACTGGCAAAGATTTTAACCCTAATTGACGATCGCCCTCAACACTTTTGAAATCATTAACGATCGCAATCCCCAGCCCTGCCAAACTGTAAAACAGGGTAAGAATCATAATCGTAGCATCCAGCTTGCCAAACAAAGCTTGACCTGCCCACCAAGGCAGGGCAATGTAACTAGCACCCAGGGCATAATTTCCCAACCACCCATTCTGCTTGAGTTTCAGCGGTGGCGCGGAGTAGATGTAAGCCAAGAATGCGCCGCCGAGAGTCAAAACAGTCATGATCGGGAATTCGTGACCCGCCCACAAGTCTAGAGCATAGGCTACGGCAATCCCTGCGGCTAATAATACCAAAATTTGCGTTACTACTTGCGGAATCGAGATGATACCGGAAGGAATCGGACGATAGGGCTCGTTAATGGCGTCGATGTCGCGATCGTAAAAATCGTTCAAAGTTTGAGTGTAGCCGGCAAGCAAAGGCCCTGACATCAACATACAAGCTGCGGCGATCGAGAAATTCTCTAAATTCCAAACATAGTTTCCCGAAGATGCGGCCCCGCACACCACGCCCCACATCAGGGGAATCCAGGTAATCGGTTTCATCAGTTGCAAGCGAATCTTCCAGATAGAAGTTTCCCCGCTAGCGGCGCCTTTCATTCCCAACAGTTGCCTAGTTTTGGCGCTGCGGCTTTCGGTAGCAGCGCTTGGGAATGCGGGTTCCGGGGAGATTTTGGATGGAGGAGAGTCAGACATAATTTGATGTTAGTGGTACTGCTACTATTGTGTCGTTTGGGATTTCAATAATTCTGACAGTATACAACTGATATTTAAGGCATAGTCTTAAAAACCTATCCCCGAATTAAAGTTAATACTAGGGAAAAGTATAGGTTTTACCAAAACATTTTAATATCATTATTTTGTGTAAATGTCAAGAGTATAAATATTTTTTTCATAATTTCGCGCTTGCCAGCCTGGTGGGGGAGATTTTTGGCAGCGGGTGCATTTAATCTAAATTACCAGGATGCTACCCGTGCTTTTTGCCATACTACCCTTCAATCATCTCATTAGGCAAAAACTCTGGCAAAAAGTTAGAATCTAGAACCTCGACAGCAGAGTAGATACATAATTGCGGAAACGTGTCTACAGACAATCCTGTTTCAGCACTTGCTTGTTCTACTGCATCCGCATAACATTCAACTAATACTTCTTCAAGATATGGTTTTAGACTGGGGGAATCTTTTAGGGTTTTGCGAATGCGTCTGCGATCTTCAACAATGCTGCCTTTCCAACTACCGATTCTTCGCTCCGGTTGAAATTGCCACTTCAGCAAGTGCAGGATAATTACCACAAGATTACTTTGTAAACTCCTGCATTCACTTCGCCCCATGTCTTCTATTTCTGCAATCAAGTTTTCCCAATCGATGTTTGAGTAGTCGCGATCACGCAACTTTTCCACAGTGGTTTCAATCCATCTGAGATAATCAGTATCATACAATTTTTGTCGGTCAACTTCTAATTTTGTTGTCATAAGCTGTTCGTGCAAAGCTGGTGTGCATCTAACTCTAACAATCCTGTTTTGGGAAACCATGAGTAGGGTGGCTTTGAGCAGCGCCCAAAATATACAATTTAAATCCACAACAGCTTAACAACTGCCAATTAACAAATATGGCGGTATGAATCAAAAGGCAATCCCGTCCGCCGCTTGACATCAACAACTGATTTGTATGCGCCTTTGATCTGCCTTTCTCTAACTATTGTTTCAGCAACAACCCGATCTAAACCGCTTTGGATCAACTCTTCCGGCGAAAGAATATTTAACCGTTTCCAAGTAAACTGGGATTCTTTTTGATAATTGTAGCTAAAGCAAATCATCGGGGCGATGCGTCTGACGTGACTTTCGGGAACTCCGGCGATTTCCGATAATTCTTCGGCGTGGGTAAAAAGGTAGCCTTCGTTTTGCAAAGATTCAATATCGTTAGCGTAGACGATCGGCAAACCCAAGATTCTGACCATATCGTCTTTGGTACACTCGTTAATATCTATTTTGCCGCGCAGGTTGGCTAGTTCTTCGGCATTTGTCGCAGTTGCAGGAACCAGTAAGCCTCGGGGTGCGGTTTTGATCAGATAACGCTTTTTCAAAGAAAAGGCAGTGACAATTTGAGCGATCCAAACGAGGGTGCCCAAATTAGTTGAAGAAGATAGCGCTAGTGCTGCTAAAGTAATCCCAACACCCCATCCCATCCAACTGCGAATATTTGTTTTTTGGCCTGCATAGGCGATCGCCAATCCGCCGAAATACGGAATAAAAGAATACCACACCCAGTTGGGAGTTTGACGCAGCCAGTATAACTCTTGAGACACTTTAGTTCTATCCTCAATCGACTTTTATTTGACTCTTATTTAAATCCCACCCTTTTCATACATGACTTATGTAAAAAGTGGTTTGACACGCTACTCATAGGGGTAAGGTACTTGTGGGCGAACTCTACGACATATAAGAATTTGTGTGTAAATCCTGTCAAGCGTGGATTCCCTTCTTCCTTCTTCCTGATGACTATTGACTAAGGACTAATGACTAATGACTTCAAAACTTACAATTCCCGCAGTAGTTTTTGGCGTTTTTCTTCATATTCTTCGGCGGTAATTGCGCCCATATCGTAAAGTCCTTTCAATTCTGCGATCGCCCCAGTCACATCTTTTGCGCCTCTGAGGGCATACCCAGACGGCAACATTCCGCCATTGTACTGTACCTGAAAAGCTTGATCCGACATCAGCAGCAGGCCGACAAAATCGAAAAATGCGATCAGTGACGGAATTAATGTCCACGAAAAGAGCAAATAGAATACTCCTGCTAAGTTGTTACCCAAATAAAATTTGTGACCTCCGAAACCTCCGATAAAGAAAGCTAACACAACTGCTACGGTTTTATCTTTTACCATTTTTTTGTTTCCCCAGTTTTTTTTTTACTTTAACTTGTGCGATCGACCTTTAACGATCGAACTCAGTAATCTTATGACTAATTTTTACTCATTTATGTGGGTTTTTGCGAAACTTAGACATCGCAAAATACAGCAGAACTATACCGGCTTGAGCCTGTAGAATCACCGAGTAGCCTCTCAAGAAATAATTGAGTTCGCTACCGGAATTGACAGAAAATATTAAAATGCCTAGGGCTGCGTAGGGTGCCAAACGCATCCAACTCGGCGTTCCCTCTAACTTGCGACTGTTGAAATTGCTCATCGGGTGGAAACCTCATCCTCACTTAAATTTAACGTAAAAATTAGCCGGATTGTCAAGTTCGCTTGGGTGCGATCGCCCGCGCCAGTGTTTCATCCATCAGCGGACAAGATATTACTTCTATCTTAAAGCAAGTTTTTCCGTTAAAGTTCTCAACGGGCGATCGCCAAATTTAACCTCAGCAGGCAGTGCCGGTAGATGTCACCAAAACCCGGTTAATTCACAATTATTAACAACCGCCCGCATTAACCCGCGCCGCCGCCCAAAAGAAACAGACTCAGGAGAGTACCGCTATTCCAAAGACTGTGGAGAAGCATCGGAGCCAGGAGATTGCGCGATCGCGTGTACACAAACCCCAAAACCGCGCCCAACGTCGCCAAAGGCAGAATCTCAGAGACACTCAAGTGAGCCACGGCAAACAAGAAAGCCGAAGCGGCGATCGCCCCCGAAACAGGCAAATAGCGAGTCAGAGAAGGCAGCAGAAAGCCCCGAAACACGATTTCCTCAAAAACCGGAGCCGCGATCGCAGCAGTGCCGAAAAACACCGCCAGAGCCACGTTATCCCTACCTTCAAGGACGATCGGCAAAATCGGATTGCTGCCACCTTGTCCCTGCCATAATTGCTGATTGAGCAGAGACACCACAACCACCAAAGGCAAAGCCACAAAATAGCCGCCAAACCCCCACAAAAACCAATTCCCCCGCCAATCAATCCGAAACCAACCATCAGGCAAAGGCAAAAAAGACTTAACCGAAAAATACAAAACCGAAAGCCCCCCAGCCGAGAGCAACAAATAAGTAGCAAAGATATAAAAAGCCTTGTCGCGCGCGTCAAAAGTAGCAGGATTCAGTTTGAGAACAGCCAGAGAAACTGGCAGCAACAAATAGGGAATCAAGATTTGCCCCACAAAGAAAAAACCGACCACAAGCACTTGCCAAACAATCTCGCCATCCCAAGGTACATCCCAAGTCAAACTCGCATTTCGCGCCAACAGCGGCCCGGAACCTGCTTTATTTAACTGCTTCCGCTGCAACAGCCACTGCACAGTCAAACCAACCAGCAAAACCGTGCCAATACAAAGAGAGATAGCCGGAACGCCGACAATAATTGCCAACTTTTCTACAGCTTGTTCAGCCGTTGCTTGCTCTGTTGCTTGCAGCGCCACCAGCTCCTTAGAACGTTCTTGCAGCTTGTAAAGTTGAGCGAGAGCGCGATAGCGAAACCAACCATCCAAAGACTTTTGAATGCGCGGCTCGGCATCCGGCAGCAGTTGAGCCGGATTACTCCAAATTCCAGTTAAAACTTGAGCACTTGCCACGGAAGAATCGTAATCACTTTGATTTTTGTACCGCGCCATTAAATTTTTCCAAGTTTGAAGCGCAGCATCAGTTTTGTCGCTGCTTGCCTGCAAAATTCCCAGGCGCAAATCAAGTTCATTTTGCAATACTAACTGTTGCTTGATTGACTCTGATAAAGCCTTTTTTTGAGCTATTTTCAGATTACCATCTTCAGACTGGGAGGAGATGGTAGACTGAATTTGTTTAAATTCTAATTGAGTTGTTTCGAGAGTTTTTTTTGTCGAGTCTCGCGCTTCTTGATACTGCGTCAAAGCCGTAGTTAAAGGATCTGTACCGACAATATTGTTGCGCGCCGAACTTAAATTAGCACTTTGATTGCTTTCAGGTTGCCACTCCGAGGCGTGAAGCAACAAATTTGTCTGGTAGAGTTCCAGTCGGCTTTGAATTTGCGGCTCATTCCAACTAGCAAGTAAAGATAAACCGACCAGGGCGATCGCGATCGCCGTTAAAATACCTAAAATTATCCGCTTCAGTGTCATTCCTCGTTTTCCGTCCCGCGCGAATCTGTAGCTAAGTCTTTCCCGTATTTAATCATAGGTCGTTGCAGACGAGAGTATCCCGCCAACTGGTAAAATTTCACTGGCTCATCTTTTTGACTCGCGTCGCACCCTTCGACTGGGTAAGGTACGCACCGCAAGGCGTGTCAACAACCAGTTCAAACGTAGTATCAGTCTACAGTTTGACGACTAGGCCCCGATCCCCCCTAGCCCCCCTTCTGAAGGGGGGGACAGGAAACGCTCAAAGTCCACCTTCTTAAGCGGGGACAGGAAACGCTCAAAGTCCACCTACAACCAGGGGGATGCGAGGGGGATCGAGACTACGGTAGAAGCGAGATTTTTCAATGGGTAAGGTGCGCCACAAGCACCCGACGAAGACTCGACAGCAGCGTAAATCTAAAATCTAAAATCTAAAATCTAAAATCGAATGACTCGCATTATCTTAGTCCGTCACGGCAAAAGCACCTACAATCTAGAGCGCCGCATCCAAGGCCGCCTCGATAAATCAGTTTTGACAGAAGCAGGCCGCGCCGGCGCCAGCCAAGTAGGCGACATCCTGAGCAGTATCGACTTTGATGCCGCCTATACCAGTCCCCTGCAACGAGCCAAAGAAACAGCAGAAATCATCCTGTCGCGCTTGACAAATCCGCCAAAACTCCAACCAACCGATAAATTGATGGAAATCGATTTGCCTCTGTGGGAAGGAATGCTGCGCCAAGATGCGATCGACCAATTCCCCGAAGCATATCAACAATGGCAAAAACAGCCAGACAAATTTTCCATGAAACTACCTTCAGCCGAAGGAGAAATTGAACACTTTCCAGTATTAGCAATTTTTGCTAACGCCCGCAATTTTTGGCAAGAGCTGGTGTCGCGCCACCGAGAAGGTACAATTCTAGTAGTAGGTCACAACGGAATCAACCGCGCCCTCATCGCTACAGCCTCGGAAATTGCCCCGAGTTACTACCAATCTATTCAACAGTCTAATTGCGGAATTAGCGTCATCAATTTTGGAACTTCTCCTGCTGCTAACGAGCAAACAGAGCCGAAACAGAAAATTGCAGTTCAATTAGAATCGCTAAATTTAACTGCCCATACCGGAGAAATCTTCCCGAAACCAAGGGATGGACACAGTGGGCCGCGCTTGTTGCTAGTACGTCACGGCGAAACAGACTGGAATAGAGCAGGTAAATTTCAAGGACAAATAGACGTACCACTCAACGATAACGGCCGCGAACAAGCTCGGCAAGCCGCAGAATTTCTCAAAGACGTAAAATTAGATTTTGCCATCAGCAGTTCCATGCTGCGCCCGAAAGAAACTGCCGAAATTATTCTCAAATATCACGGCGATTTGCAACTGGAACTCCGCGACGAATTGAGAGAAATCAGCCACGGACTTTGGGAAGGAAAATTTGAATCAGAAATAGAAGCATCCTATCCGGGTTTGCTCGAAGAATGGAAAATATCTCCTGAAAATGTGCAAATGCCGGAAGGAGAAAATTTGGAGCAAGTTTGGACTCGGGCGATCGCAGCTTGGCGAGAAATTGTACAATCAGTTTCCGGTACAGGAATTGTCGTGGCCCACGATGCCGTCAACAAAGCCCTTCTCTGCCACCTATTCAATTTAGAACCAGAGCATTTCTGGAAATTCAAACAAGGAAACGGAGCCGTTAGCGTCATCGATTATCCCCACGGCCCCGACGGTTTGCCAGTATTGCAAGCGATGAACATCACAACTCATTTAAGCGGTGGAGTTTTCGACCAAACAGCAGCCGGAGCACTGTAATTTGTAAAGTGTTCGGCGCGCACCCGTAGCGGAGTAAACGCCCTCCGCTGCCAATCCGCCATCCGTGACATCCGTTAAATCCGTTAAAAAATCCGCTGCCAATCCGCCATCCGTGACATCCGTTAAATCCGTTAAAAAATCCGCTGCC
>JANYGO010000143.1 GCA_025362325.1 Cyanobacteriota bacterium
TTGGGCTACTTTCCTGATTGATGTATCACCTTGTTCATAGGTTTTAACTATTTTTTCACGAAACTCGATCGAATAAGCTTTCATTTTTTATGCTGATATACTGAATTTAGTGTACCACACATACATGGAATCTGCTGTATAATTGATATAAAAGAGGTTTGTAGTGAGGACTTTAGTCCGCATTGGGCCAAAATTTCTAAGAACTGACTGAAGTCACTACTACAAACATATAATTGATATAAAAAAGGTTTGTAGTGAGGACTTTAGTCCGCATTGGGCCAAAATTTCTAAGAACGGACTGAAGTCCGCACTACAAACAGTAATTTCTATCTCGATCGAACTAAATATCACAGGTCAAAGTGTCGCTTGAAGCGCGGGTCTAGTTTGTCTGTTTTCCTTTGGTTGCAGGTGCCGCAGAGGGTTTGCAGGTTGCTGATGTCGTTGCTGCCGCCGCGCGCTAGGGGGATGATATGATCGATCGTCAGTTCTGCTTCTAGTTTGGTTTGGCCGCAGCTTTGGCACTGGTATTTGTTGCGAGTGAATACGTATTTTCTGACTTCGGGGGGAATGGGGATTCTTGGGGTTTTAGTCATCTTGTTTTGCTAACTCTCTTTAGGCATTTTTTGACGCAAATCTTCCAGAGGAGAAACAACTTTAGTATCTGCTGATTTTCCAGTTTCGGCAATTTCTCCAACTTCAAGCTCTTCAGGCTGAAACTCTAAAGTAATTCTCACTTTTCCTCTTTCCCAACTCTTAGCACCCGGCTTAAGTATTTTACAATCTATTCCTTCTCTAAACCACATTTCTTTTAATTCTGTCCATTCACCTTGATTTTTTTGCTCTTTTATTAGAGTCATCATCGCTGCAATAAACTCACTTATTGTAAACGTGCGGTTGGTGACTAAAATGTTATCCGAATATACAGACACAACATCGTCACGTTTCAGTGAATCAAAGTTATAATTCATTTTTATTTCCGGTTTGGGCTAGTGTAATTATAATGGTTTTTGGTTAAAATTGTACAAGTATTATTTAGTTTGAACAGATACCGCGCAAGGAAAATCGCGTCTACACAAACCAAGCAAAAATACCGGGCGAATTACATTCGCCCGGTATTTCAATTACCCCCATTCCCATTGCAATCATTCACCATCCACCGACACGCTATCATTTTGTCCAATTACAGGCAACAAATGCTCGTGCAACTTCATCGCCTGCAAACAACTGTTAATGCCCGAAACCGCCCGATCGTACTCTTGAATCTTCTCTTCATTCTCCCCCTGCAGCCGCTGATTCCTAGCGATTTTCTCCTCCGCCTCCTGCGCTAAAGTTTGTTCCAAATAATCGCGGGCTTGACTGTATTTCTGCAAAATATCATCAGCTTGCTTTTGGGCCATCGGTAACAAATGCTCTTTCAGCGTTTGGTTGACAGTTTGGCGGAAAGTTTGCCGAATAGTTCTAGATACTTTTGGCTCAAAATCTAGCCGCAACAATTGCCGAATTGCCGGTTGCGCGTCTACCATGTTTTCGCAATCGTAACCTTGAGATGTTTGCTGTAATGTTTCCCGGAATTGGTAAATCGAAAACGTTCCTTCGTCGTAAAAACGGGGACTTTCTCGCACGTAGCGATCGCACTCCACGCCCGCTGCATTCACCAAAGCATTAGAAACCCGCTGCGACAACTCCTCTAACTGCTGTTCAATTCCCCCGTCATTCCCCAACAACCGATAAAGCAATCGATAGTATTCCGATTTGCGAACGCTGTCTTTCAAATACTGGAAATAATTATCAACCAGTGATTTAGTAGCCTCTACTAAAATATCTTCCAACTGATTCGCTAAATAATAAAGCGCTTCCACTAAAACCGCAATTAAAGGCGCTGTAGCATTGCGGGGATGAGTCATCAAAGTGCGTCCGTAAGCCGCCTCTACCGAAAATCCGTCTAACAATTCATCCAAGCGGCGGATCATCCGAGATTGCAGTTGTCGAAAATCAATGTCAAAAATATCGCATTTGTTCATAATCATTTCATTGATTTCTTTGGCGATATGTTCCCGAAAGTCTTGTCCAACTTGCTGCAATTCTTGATTTAACCGCAAAAGTTCTTGGGCTTTCATCGCTTCAATTTCGCGGGGCTGGCTGTCCAAACTCCGCTGGATTGTTTGGTACTGTTTCCGCAGTTGAATGCACAAATCTTCTAAATCGTCAGCGAGATTTTTGAACAGTTGCGGGCGCTTTTCTTTGGTGAGATAATCGGTGATGGCTGTGCGAAAATCTTCGATGCCGCTATCTTGAATTAATTGCTGGATTAACGGTTGACCTTGTTCTGCAAGAATCCGCACGTAGTTTTGATTTGGGGTTTCGTAGCTGTTAACTGAAATCCGAAATTGGCTAGCAGACAGTTTGCCAGAATTGGCGCAGTAGCGGTTAAATTCGTTGACAAATTGCGGTGTATCTTGACTATTTTCGCTGTTGTTACCCGAATTTGTGTCTGCATCAAGGCGATCGCGACTTTCGGCAAATATTGTATCCAAACCAAAACGATCGCGCCCGGTTGTCCCTCTAATCAAACTCCCGTAAAATCCCAGCAATCCGCTGGTTTTATAGACTCTGGTAGTGTCGCGAAAGTCGGAATTAATCAGATTTTCCAAGCGCTGTCGCAGTTGCGTGTTGTACCAAGTTTCGTCAATGCGGTTGAAAATGTAAAACAGGCGATCGCGAATTCCCGGATTCGATCGCGTTTTCTCCATCAACTCCGTCTCTTCCGTCGTCATTTCCCCAGACGACGCAGCCTTCAAGACGCAGACAACCGCCGAAGTATCCGGGCTTTCAATCTTATCGTAGGTCAATTCCGCATCCTGTTTGACAGGCGCATCAATTCCCGGCGTATCGATAATAATATTGCCATCTTGTAGCAGCGGATGGTAACAGTAATATTCAACTCGCTTCAGCACAGCACTGTTGCTACCGCGCCGCGCATAACTAGCAGCTTCCTTGAGATTGGAAAAGTTAAACTGTTCCATCGAATAAGTAGCGTTTGCGACAGTTTGGATGCGATCGCGATTCGCTTCAAAACCTTCTAATAACAGTATCAAAGCCTTAGCTTGTTTAGCTCGCTCCGATTTGTTTTCTCCGCCTTCTAGTTCGATAATTGTCTTACATCCGTGAGATAAGTTCGTCACTACCTCTGTTTCATTAATATTTAATTCTGTGGGAGTTAAATTTAAGTCTTTACCAAGAGCATAAGCTTGTTTGCGAATCTCAATTTCGCTCGAAAAAGTGAGAACAACGCGCTCTTTTTCTGCCGATTCAGCATAGGCGATGTAACACTCAGTACCCGTTGCGTGTCCTTCAGCACTGTAGAGCAATTCTCGCTCCAGCAAAGCATTAATTAACATCGATTTTCCCGCACTGAAAGCGCCCGCAAACACAATTTCAAATTCAGGAGAAATTGCCTTTTTCAGAGACGCTTGTACCGCCGTAATATCTTGTTGTCGCAAAGACGCTTCCTGACGCAGCAGTTGCAGTAAAGTGTCAACTTGCTCTTGCAGATTGTTGCATTGAGGCGGCATTGGAGTCATGGCGGCAGACTGCTCCTGATTGTGGAAAAATTACTTTAGTTAATCCTGGACGCACGGGGGTTCAGAAACCGGGTTTTTTGGCCAAATATTCAGTTGCAGCCGACAGATTGAGTAAAAATCCCGGTTTCTTGGTCGGAGTGGATCTAGGATTGCTTGTTGTTAATTTTCGGCTAATTCAGAAATAATTGCAACAGTAATTTTACTTAGGTTATCGAGGATTGCTCAATACAATTAGTAGTAAGGAACGAAAATTAAATAAATTAAACATCTGCCACACTCCTCTGTTTCCAGAAGCAGCGAGGTCAACAAAGGCTCTTCCTGCAGATCTGCATTACCAGGCAGAGCCTGGTAACGAGCCATTTTCATTTTTAAGGTACGCATTGCGCGCACTAGAGAATTAAACCGACAAATCTTGACGCGGTTTAAAAGTCTCAATCTGCCGCAATTTTTCGTATAATTCCCGTTCCTCTTCACTAATTTCCTTGGGAATTAACACCTGAATTTCTACTAGCTGATCGCCCCGATCGCCATTTCCAGTCGGATAGCCCTTATTTGCCATCCGCAACCGCTTTCCAGAAGTTACTCCCGGCGGTAGTTTCATCTTCACCGGGCCATCCAGCGTCGGCACTTCCACATCTCCACCAAGCACCGCTTCGCAGGGTGTCAGCAGCAATTTGCAGCAAATATCTGACATTTCCAAGCTAAAAAATGGATGGGGAGAAACCGTGATTTTCAAGTACAAATCGCCGCCGCCAATACCTTGATTTCGCAGGCGAATTTGCTGGCCAGATACCATCGCCCCCGGCATATTTACCTCGATCCACCGCCCGTCGTCTAAGCGGATGCGCTCGGTACCGCCGGAATAAGCTCTTTCCAAAGGCAGAGTCAGCCTGGCCTCAATGTCTCTTCTGATTTCGCGATCGTCCATTTCCCGACTTTCTCGCCGCATTTCGCGATCGACTGTTTCTCGTCGAAATTCGCGATCGTCCAAATCCCTCCTATCTTCCCCAGAATTAGCAACATAACTCGTTTTCTTAGAAGCCGTGCTCCACGGTTCCGAAGCCGAAACTCGCGGTGCATCATTTGCTGTCGCCATCCTCACTTCCCGGCGCCTTCCGAGCACTTGGTCGAGAAATTTATTAAAATCTGAGTAATCGCTAAAATCGATATCTTCCGCTGGTTTTTTGCGGCTAGCTTTATTGTTTCCCCAACTTGTGAAATTGGGAAGTTTTACGCCTTGTTTGCCTTGAAATCCCTTTTGTTTCCAGAATTTACTAAATTGGTCGTATTGAGCGCGCTTTTCGATGTCGGAAAGAATATCGTAAGCTTCATTAATATCTTTAAACCTATCTTCGGCAGATTTGTCGCCCGGATTTACGTCAGGGTGCAACTGTCTCGCCAGTCGGCGATAGGCTTTTTTTATCTCATCAGCCGTAGCATCTCTGGGTACTCCCAGAATTTGATAGTAATTACGAAAGTTCTGCATTATTAGTCATTAGTTATTAGTCATTAGTCATTAGTCATTAGTCATTAGTCATTAGCTATTAGTCATTAGTCATTAGCTATTAGTCATTAGTCATCCTGCTTATCACTTTCAAACTAAAGACTAATGACTAATCATTAATTACAGCCAATCGTCATCATCATCCCAGTCGTCGCTTTGATTTTGATAGGGGCGAGTCGGGCGATTAGCGCTGGTTCTGCGTTCGGGTATGCGATCGCCCATACGATCGCGATCGCCCATACGATCGGGAATTGGATCGACAGTCGATCGCCTGTACGGCTTAGCATTTTGATAATAGCTGCTGTCATCGCTGCGCCGCTTCGTACCGTCGCCCGTAAAAGTCCGCTTCACAGACTCAAAGAAATCATCATCATCGTCATCATCAGCAAAAGCCGAAACTTCCCGGCTCAAATCATAAAGAGCATCCTGCAAATCCGAGCCAACTTGATCGACTCCCCGCTCGTCATTGCGCTCCAAACTGTCTCGCAATTCCCGAATTAAAGTTTCAATACGCTGGCGGCTTCTTTGAGCAAACTGCATTCCGCGATCGAGCGCCACCTCCCGTAACTGTCGCTCAGCTTGATAAGCCAAAGCCTCAGCGCGATTGCGTTTTTCCACCCTTTCCCGCTGCAACTTATCAGCTTGAGCAAACTGTTCCGCATCGCGAATCATTTGATTCACTTCCTGCTGGCTCAGCGTCGAAGCACCTTGCACAGTAATGCTTTGTTCCCTGCCGGTAGTTTTGTCCAAAGCAGTCACCAACAGCATCCCGTTAGCATCAATATCAAAAGCTACTTGTACCTGCGGAATCCCTCGCGGTGCCGGCGGAATTCCACTTAGTTTAAACCGTCCCAAAGACTTATTATCTTTGCCTAATTCCCGTTCCCCTTGGATGATGTGAACTTCTACCACAGTTTGGTTGTTTTCAGCAGTCGAAAAAATGTCCGATCGCCTAACAGGAATAGTAGTATTCCGAGGAATCAGTTTTTTCATCACCCCGCCGATCGTTTCCAAGCCCAGCGACAGCGGCGTCACATCCAACAGCAGCACATCGCGGACATCCCCGCCCAAAATCCCCGCCTGAATTGCAGCACCCACCGCCACAACCTCATCGGGATTCACATTTTGATTCGGCTCGCGATCGATCAAACTGCGAACAATTTCCTGCACCAAAGGAATCCGAGTCGAACCGCCGACTAACACAACTTCATCAATCCGAGAAGGATTCAAATTTGCATCAGCCAAAGCTTGTTTCACCGGCCGCCGCAGCCGCTGTACCAAATCAGTGCACAGCCCCTCAAATTGACCGCGAGTTAAGCGTGTTTCCAAATGCAAAGGCCCATCTTCATTCGCATCAATAAACGGCAAGTTAATTTCAGTAACACCAACTCCCGAAAGCTCAATTTTGGCTTTTTCTGCCGCTTCAATCAATCGCTGCAAAGCTTGGCGGTTTTTGCGTAAATCCACGCCTTCTTTTTCGAGGAATTGTTCGGCCAACCAATCAACAATTTTGGAGTCAAAATCATTGCCACCCAATTGAGTATCGCCGCTAGTTGCCTTAACTTCAAATACTCCATCTCCAACATCTAAGATAGATACATCAAAAGTACCGCCGCCCAAGTCAAAAACTAAAATAGTTTGACTTTCTCGCCGTTCCAAACCGTAAGCCAAAGAAGCCGCTGTCGGCTCATTTAAAATCCGTTTAACATCAAGTCCAGCAATTCTTCCAGCATCCCGCGTCGCCTGTCGCTGCGAGTCGTTGAAATAAGCGGGAACAGTAATTACAGCCCCCGTCACTTCTTGTCCCAGATAGCGGCTGGCTTCATCGGCCAATTTCCGCAACACCATCGCCGAAATTTCCTCTGGGGCGAAATCTTTTTTCAGGCGAGGGCATTTAATTTTGATGTTCCCATTCTCCTCGCGGCGAGTTGTGTAAGGGACGCGCTTTGCTTCTGGAGTCAGTTCGGTATATTTGCGTCCGATGTACCGTTTGACGGCGTAAAAGGTGTTTTGGGGGTTAAGAACATTTTGGCGTCTGGCCATTTGTCCGACAAGGCGTTCTCCTTCCTTGGTGAAAGCAACCACCGAAGGAGTTGTGCGCATCCCTTCTGCGTTGGCAATCACAACCGGTTTGCCGCCTTCCATGACGGCTACTACTGAGTTTGTCGTTCCGAGGTCAATGCCAACTACTTTTCCCATACGTCCGTTGTCTCCTGTGGCGTTGTGTGTAGCTTTTTCAATATAAGCGTTAAGTACGATCGCATTTATTGTACCGCGTCGAGCATCGGGGCTGCGGAGGGTTATCTCACTCGGGGCCCAGACGGCGGTTGGACGGGTGTGTGTGGCTGGTAGCAGGTGGGTGTAGGTTGGGTTGGCGCTCTCCGGCAGCTTCGTCGAATCAGTATTATGTGTTGGGTTGCGTTTCAAGGGCCCAACCCAGGCTCTTTAAACTAGAATAGAAAGTAAATTTAAGGGGTTAATTATTATGCAAAGTATTAAAGTGCGATCGCGCGTCGGTGCAGACGGGATGCTGCATTTGCAAATCCCCGGTGGTATCAAAGATACAGATTTGGAAGTTATTGTAATTTTCCAGCCCATTGTACCTGCAACTGAGGCTAAAACAGCGGAAAGTTGAGGTTATTATCCGATTTCAACTATACTTAAATTATACCTGTTATCAAAGTAGAGGGAGCCTGAATGACCGGATTAGAAGTATTGCAATCCGTTGAGTTTCTCAATATAAAAGGCAAACAAGTTGCTGTCTTAGATGTCGAAAATTGGCAAGCACTCATCGAATGGTTAGAGACTTTAGAAGATTTGCAAATTGCCAAACAAGCATTCAAGGAGTTAAAGGCTGCTGGTGGAAATCGCGATCGTGCCGGTTGGTTGAAATGGGATGATGTGGAATCGGAGCTAGAGTGAGTAATTACACAATTTACATTAGACCCCAGCCATTTCAAGAAATCACAAGCTTGCCGGGGAATATGCGACAGCGAGTGCGACAAACAATTGGCGATTTAGGAGAAAATCCTCGCCCATCTCAGAGCAAACAGCTTGATGTTCCTTTTGAGCTTGATTTGTGGCGTTTGCGAATAGATAACTGGCGGATAGTTTATGCAATTTCTGAAGCCGCTCAAATTGTAGACATATTGACGGTGCGGAAACGTCCGCCTTATAATTATCAAGATTTAGGGATAATGCTTGCAGATTTAGAGGATAGCCATGATTGACAAACTCACCCCAGAACAAGAGGCGTTAATTTTAGTTCATGATGAAAAGTGGCGACAAATCATGTACTCCACTGAACCCATAAATCGCGAAAAAGCGGCCGAGGCAGTTAAAGAAGCTTACCTCGCAATTGACAAAAAAGAACCGAAAATTATTTTTTGTGGTAGCCCCTACGAAGGTGCTAATCTTGTTATGGAATGGGAGGAATCAACTAATCAGCTATACGGAGAATTCGTCGGAGTCAACATTTTTGACGAATTTGCCGAACAACTGCACTCTCAGACTTGGGACAACCTCAACGAACAGATTTCACCTCGGTTATCTGAGCGGCTTTTTGGGGAATTTTATATCGATATTGCCTATTTTTTTATAGAGCAACTCAACAAAATATTGGGTCAAACACAAGGATTTTTAGGTGTGGAAGATCGGGGATATATCGACCCTATACTATGGGGGGCAGAATTTTGTGCAATCTTTGACTTCTGTTTTTCTGTATTAAAGTGCAATCCCAATCGTATCAACTGGCAAAAACTGCTATTTTTTACAACACAATGCGGCTGGATTTTTCCCTAGGAAAAAGTTTGTATTGTGTGCGATCGCCCCCGCATCCTCTCTTTCGACTCCCAACACCGCCTCCACGCCGAAGGTGCACCCGCCATTCAATTTGCCGACGGACACAGCATATACTGCTATCACGGCGTTACCTTACCCGAAAAATATGGAAAACTGCACCCGCACGAATGGCAACCTCAATGGCTTTTAAAAGAAAAAAATGCCGGACTGCGGCGAGTGCTAATTCAAGGAATTGGTTACGATCGCATTTGCGAACAATTAGCAGCAGTTGTATTAGATACTTGGCAAGAATACACTTTATTAAAAATTGATACAACCGTTGACTTCGAGCCAATTTATCTGTTAAAAATGACTTGTCCCAGCACGGGATTTATTCACGCTTTGCGAGTGCCGCCCGATATTAACTCAGCACGAGAAGGGATTCGCTGGGTAAATTGGGGAGTCGATCCAGAGGATTTTTCAGTACAAAGTTAAGGAAGCAAGAGTTATGCAAAGTATTAAAGTGCGATCGCGCGTCGGTGCAGACGGGATGCTGCATTTGCAAATCCCCGGTGGTATCAAAGATACAGATTTGGAAGTTATTGTAGTTTTCCAGCCCATTGTACCTGCAACTGAGACTAAAACACCGGAAGATTTAGGCTGGCCACCCGGTTTTTTTGAAAGAACGATCGGGTGCTTTCAGGATGAACCTTTAGTCCGAGGAGAGCAAGGGGAATATGAAATACGGGAAGAATTGCTGTGATTTATTTTTTAGACACCAATACTTGCATCCGTTTGTTAAATCCAGACCGCAACTCAACTGAACAAGAACGGCAAAGAGCCGATCGCACGCAACACCAATTATACCAATTGCGGGCTCAATTGCGATCGGCTGGGATTGAACCGGAATTGTGATCGATAAGCTGTCGCCCATCTAAATTGTATTTTTCTGGTGGGTTCCTTGGCCCATCCCACAAGCATTTCATCAAACTTGACTGTAAAATTTAGCTGCGCCTCAGATTATGAGCGAATATATTGAGCAAATAACAACCAGTGGTTTTGCGATCGCATCCAATATTATTGACACAGATACAATCGATCGACTCAGCCAAGAATTGGAAGCAGTCAATGCTGCTGAACCAAAAATTAAGCACGGGCAAAGTGCGGGCGGAATTAGAAATATATTAGATATTTTACCCAACATCCGAGGATTAGCTAATGACGAGCGGATGCGAAAATTAGTTGAACCAATTTTGGGGAAACAAGCAGTCATAATACGCGGCATCTTATTTGACAAAACACCTGCCGCAAATTGGAAAGTAGCATGGCATCAAGACTTAACTATTGCAGTGCGGGGAAAAATTAACGTTCCTGGGTTTAATAGTTGGTCGATAAAAGCAGGTATTGTTTGCGTCCAACCGCCAATCTTCGTAATGGAAAATATTTTAACTTTGAGGCTGCATTTAGATGACGCAACTGAAACTAATGGAACGTTAAAAGTGCTACCTAGTTCTCACCGATACGGGCAAATGAGTGCTGAAGCAATACAAATATGGAAACAAAATACATTAGCTATTACTTGTAATGTTTCCAAAGGTGGCGTGTTGGTCATGCGACCATTATTATTGCACTCTTCATCGGCTGCAATCGCTCCGTCTCGGCGACGAGTTATACATTTGGAATATAGTTCGCTCGATTTGCCGGAAGGATTAGAATGGTATGGAACTTAGGAATAATTGGTAAGAAGCGACGAATTTGTCGATTTTCTAATTAGTTAACTGTTCATTTCTTATTTGACAGAAGTACAACCGCGTATATGAGCGATCGCCTTCTAAGCCAGATTGCCAACATTCAACTCACCGAGGCGCTTCAAAATACTCAGCACACTGTACAAATCGTTCCCCGGATTGAAAAGGTAAAACTTCCGAGAAAAAGCGTACTGCGGTGTTTCCCCCTTAACTAATTTGACAAATAGAAAATCTGCCCCATTCATTAATAGTCCATAAGTAGGTCGATCGCCCGTCACACTACCTAACATATAAGCTAATAACTGCGGAATACCGACTTCCAAAGAAAACGCCGCTTTCTTAGATTCGACAACTACTACCCAAAACTCCTGAAACAAAGCCAAAACATCCAACTGTCCCCTGACAATCATTCCTTCATCTTCGTCAATAATTTCTACAGATTTTTCTGAAGTAACATGAAAAGGAGCCAGATAAAAATCTGCTAAATCTAAAAGCGGAGACAGTACGACCATTTTGACTGTATTTTCTAGAAGTGGCGGATGTTTGAGCAAATTCCTGTAACTTGCTTTCACTCTATCCAGTCGCTGCTTTTCAGCATCAGTGATTTCTGGCAAATCATCTTGCCACTCCCGAAAGAATTGGTCATCCTCAACCCACTCAATTTTGAATTGAGCTTCCAAATCATTTAGTGCAACATTTCTAGCTTGAATTGTTTGTGCCATGAATTTAACTTTTTTAACCAATTGTTTTGATAATTTATGATAGCAAAACTTAATAAGGCGCGAAGAGAAGAGAAGAGGAGACGGCAGTGCTCGTCGTTGCGCGGCGGAGAAACCGGGTTTTTTGCCAAGTTTTTCGATGAAACCGAAAGATTGTGGAAAAAACCCGGTTTCTGATTTGTGGTGGCGTGGCCGAGAAACCGGGTTTTTTGCCAAGTTTTTCGATGAAACCGAAAGATTGTCGGAAAAACCCGGTTTCTGATTCCTCGTTGCGTGGCCTGGAAAATGTAACGAGTTGTAACGTATAATTAAGGCGAAGCGAACAGAGGGCAGTAGTATTAAATGCGAGTTGCGATCGCCGGAGCAGGCTTAGCAGGACTTTCCTGTGCAAAATATCTCACCGATGCGGGCCACACCCCCATCCTCCTAGAAAGTCGGGACGTACTCGGCGGCAAAGTAGCCGCTTGGAAAGATGCAGACGGCGACTGGTACGAAACCGGTCTCCACATATTTTTCGGTGCATACCCAAATATGCTCCAATTATTCAAAGAACTAGACATCGAAGACCGGCTGCAATGGAAAGAGCACTCGATGATTTTCAATCAGCCGGAAACACCCGGAACCTATTCGCGCTTTGACTTTCCGAATATTCCGGCCCCCTTCAACGGCCTTGTGGCTATCCTCAGAAACAACGATATGCTCACCTGGGCCGAAAAAATCAGTTTCGGCATCGGTTTGGTTCCGGCGATACTTCAAGGTCAGAAATACGTCGAAGAAATGGACAAATACTCGTTTTCGGACTGGCTGAAAAAGCAAAACGTCCCCCCCAGAGTCGAAAAAGAAGTATTCATCGCTATGTCCAAGGCGCTGAACTTTATTGACCCCCACGAAATATCCGCAACCATTCTGCTGACAGCCCTCAACCGCTTCTTGCAAGAGACAAAAGGCTCGAAAATGGCTTTTTTAGACGGTTCCCCTACGGAGAGGTTGTGTCAGCCGATGGTAGACTACATAACTGAACGCGGCGGTGAAGTCCGGCTGAATGCACCAATCAAAGAGTTTTTGCTCAACGATGACAACACTGTGCGCGGCTTCCACGTTCGGGGCGTCAAAGGGGCAGAGTCAGAAATTCTGACGGCTGATATTTACGTTTCGGCGATGCCGGTTGACCCGCTGAAGTTGATGATGCCGAAACCTTGGGGCGAAATGGCTTATTTCAAAAAGCTCGATGGTTTGGAGGGAGTACCGGTGATTAATGTACACTTGTGGTTCGATCGCAAGCTGACAGATATCGACCACTTGCTGTTCTCGCGATCGCCCTTGCTGAGCGTCTACGCCGACATGAGCAACACCTGCCGCGAATATGCCAACCCAGACAAATCCATGCTGGAACTGGTTTTAGCACCGGCCAAAGACTGGATTGGCAAATCTGACGAAGATATCGTTGCAGCCACAATGGTCGAGTTAGAAAAGCTCTTTCCCGACCAAATCCCAGAACCCGCCAAAGTGCTGAAATATCACGTAGTCAAAACCCCACGTTCCGTCTACAAAGCCACTCCCGGCCGCCAAGAGTGCCGTCCCACCCAAACAACTCCGATTAGCAATTTCTATCTAACGGGGGATTATACAATGCAGCGTTATCTTGCGAGTATGGAAGGTGCCGTGCTTTCTGGTAAGCTGACAGCGCAGGCTATTTCAACGGCCAATAAAAAATGAAAAATTAAGAATTTTTCATAAAGACGTAAAAAATCTCCCGTTGTCTCAACGGGGGGAATGTCAGTTCTAATCTTTAAATTTCTTATTCTCGGATGCTGCAACTGTCAAAACTCCAGTGCATGAGAACTCTGGCCTCTTTGGATGAATCCTACGAACTGTGCCGTCAAGTCACAGCGAGTTATGCCAAAAATTTTTATTTAGGCACTCAACTCATGCCCGAAGCCAAGCGTCGGGCCATCTGGGCGATTTACGTCTGGTGCCGCCGCACCGACGAACTCGTAGACGGGCCTGGTTCTGAGGCTACGACCCCTGAAACCCTAAATTTGTGGGAAAAACGCCTAGAATCTGTGTTTGCGGGTCATCCCCACGATGATTATGACGTGGCTTTGGCGGATACGTTGTCTCGTTTCCCGATCGACATTGGGCCGTTTCGAGAGATGATTGCGGGCCAGCAAATGGACTTGTACCGCAGCCGCTACGAAACTTTTGAAGAGCTCAATCTTTACTGTTATCGGGTAGCGGGTACTGTCGGGATGATGTCGATGTCTGTGATGGGTGTGGACGAATCGAGTCCCGCTACTAACTGGAATTGGCACTGGGGGAATAAAATTCCCAAAGAAGAGGCGATCGCCCTCGGTATTGCTAAGCAGTTAACTAATATTCTGCGTGATGTCGGAGAAGACGCCCGCCGCGGCCGCATTTACATTCCCTTAGAAGACTTAGCGCTGTTTAACTACACGGAGGAAGACTTATTCAACGGTGTCATTGACAACCGCTGGCGGGAATTGATGCGCTTTCAAATTCAGCGAGCTCGCAAATTGTACGCTAGCGCCGAACCGGGAATCAAAGTGTTGAGTCCCGACATCCGCTGGACTGTTTGGGCTGCAACAATGTTGTACAGTAAGATCTTAAATGCGATCGAGCGCAATCAATACGATGTTTTTCAGAAGCGGGCTTATGTTCGCAATTCTCAGAAACTGCTGTGTCTCCCCGCCGCTTGGATGAAGTCAAAAGTGCTTTAGCCACGGGCAATTTTGCTGGCGATTCGGGAAGGGGTAAGGGGTATTTGTCAAGTTACAAATTATATGATGTCCAGCAAATTGCATATTAGATTGGTAGGGACACGGCAGTGCCGTGTCCTTAGCTGTTTTGTGTTAATCTAAGTCAAATGGGTGGTGTAGCGGGTGGAATGTTCAATTGGGCGATCGTACTTTCCAGCAATTGCTTTTCCTGCTGAAGCTTTGTTTCTAAAGTTTGAATTTGTTCCCGGCGGGCTTCAACTTCAATCGATCGGCGAGACAATTCTTGACTTTGCAAAGTGAGAGATTGCCGCCACCCTTCCGCTTTCTGGGCTTCTTCTTGCAAAAAATCGGGAGTAAAGCCTGTTGTTAAATATTTCTTTACTAATTCTAGCACCCAGTTTGTAGCTGCTTCAATATTCAAAACCTTGCTGTTTTCGCCAATATCTGCTAATACTAGCATCCCTTCATTTAAAACATTTTGAGCAAAATCTGGCGGTAGCGTCAAGACAGTTTCTTGAAAAAGCATAGCCCAAGTATCATCAGAATTTTGGCAAGCCAGCAATTGCAGGGTGAACTCACCTAAAATTTCCTTCTTTTGTACTTGGGCTAAATATAGCATCAGGGTAATTGGTAATTTGTAATTCGTACGTCAGAAACTTTGAAAACTACCAAGGGCGGGTTTGTAGTGAGGACTTCAGTCCTTAACTTTTGAGTCAAGAAGGACTAAAGTCCTCACTACAAACCTATTTTAATGACTCATTAAAACAATTTTAGCCGATCGCGCAAAATTTCAGCTTGTTTTTCCGATTCAGCCAAAGCATCCCTCGCGCCCTGAACCACATCAGGAGTAGCCTTATCCACAAACTTTTGATTAGTCAAACGCGCCGCAGTATGCTTAATTTCAGCTTCCACCTTGCTCAACTTCTTCTCTAATTTACCGCGCAAAGCCGCCAAATCGACCACCCCAGCCAGAGGAATCAATACTTGTACAGTACCGACAACCCCAGCAATTGTCTGTCCCAAATCTCCATCCAAACTAGCTGTTACTGTCAGATTTTCTACCCTTGCCAAATCTTTGATGTAAACGCTTCCATCCGAGAGTATTTGGCGTTCCTTCTCGCTTTCGCTTTGCAAAATCGCTGTCACCTTCAGACTGGGTTTGATATCAGAATCTGCCCGCAAATTGCGAATAGTGCGAATTGTCCCGAACAACAACTCAAACTGCTGTTCCAATTCAGGATTAATTAGCGAGATATCCGCTTCAGGATAAGCTTGCAAAGCCAAACATTGAGCGTCACCTGTTTGAGTCAGAGTGTGCCAAATTTCCTCAGTAATGTGCGGCATAAAAGGATGCAGCAATTTCAGAATTCCTTCCAACACAAAAGCAAAAGTTTGCTGCGCGACTTTCTTATAATTTGGTTCAGCATCCTGTTGCAAGCGAGATTTGACTAACTCAATATACCAGTCGCAAAAATCGCCCCAAATAAACTCGTAAAGATTCTTCGCCGCTTCTCCCAAGCCGTAAGTTTCCAAAGAATTGCGGCTTTGTTGCACAACTTGATGATAGCGAGAAAGAATCCAGCGATCGCTAAGGTTTGTAGTAAGGTTTGTAGTAAGGACTTCAGTCCTCTCCCCTTCAGGACTAAAGTCCTCACTACGAACCTGAGTGAGAGGTTTACCCAACTGCTGCGGAGTCTGCCCTTCCAGATTCATCATTACAAACCGGGCGGCATTCCACAACTTATTCGTGAAATTCCGCGAGGACTCGACTGATTTCGATTCATCAGTTTTGCGATCGTACTCCATGCGAATATTCTGCCCAGCCCCAATCACTTCCTTAACCAAAGTGTAGCGCAAAGCATCAGTCCCGTACTTAGCAATCAACAGCAGCGGATCGATACCGTTATTTTTACTCTTAGACATTTTGTGACCGTTTTCATCCAACACCAAACCGTGAATGTAAACAGTATCAAAAGGCATCTTTTCCGTAAAATGTCCCGCCATCATCGTCATTCTAGCAACCCAGAAAAAGATGATATCAAAACCCGTCACCAGAGTAGTTGTCGGATAGTAAAAATCAAAATCCTTAGTTTCGTCCGGCCAGCCCAAAGTTGAGAAAGGCCACAATCCAGAGGAAAACCAAGTATCCAATACATCTGGATCTCTTGCTAGTTCGACATCCTTGCCAAACTTAGCCACCGCTTTTTCCCTAGCCTCAGCTTCAGTTTTAGCAACCACAAACGGCGTTGTGTCAGTAATTTCGCCGTGAGTTTCGCTAACAGCATACCAAGCAGGGATTTGATGTCCCCACCACAATTGTCTGGAGATACACCAATCTTTTAGCTTCACCAACCAATCGCGATAAACCTTTGTCCATCTGTCAGGAACAAAGACTGGTGAGTTACTTTGGTCTAATGCTTCCAAAGCGCGCTGAGAAAGAGGATCTATCTTGACAAACCATTGGGTTGATATCAACGGTTCGACGGCAACTTTGCCGCGTTCGCTGTAGGGAACTGTGTGCTTGTAATCTTCTATTTTTACCAGAACCCCGTCAGTTTCTAACCGCTTTACCACATTTTTGCGGGCGACAAATCTGTCTTGTCCGTTGAACTCTCCGGCATTTTCATTTAAAGTGCCGTCTTTATTCATGATGTTGATAAACGGCAAATTGTGACGCTTACCCATCTCGAAGTCATTCGGATCGTGGGCGGGAGTCACTTTGACGCAGCCAGTTCCGAAAGTTGGATCGACAAACTCATCGGCAATGATTGGAATTTCGCGATCGAGAATGGGCAAAGTGACAGTTTTACCGATAAGATGTTTGTAGCGATCGTCCTTTGGATTCACAGCCACCCCGGTATCGCCCAGCATCGTCTCCGGCCGAGTCGTCGCCACCTCCAAATAACCGGAACCGTCGGTCAAAGGATAGCGGAAATGCCACAAATGCCCCTCAACTTCCTGCTGGTCAACCTCCAAATCCGACACAGCAGACTGACTCGCCGGACACCAATTCACCAAGTAATTGCCGCGATAAATCAGTCCTTCATCGTAGAGGCGGACAAAGGCTTCTAAAACCGCTGCGGATAAGCCTTCATCCATCGTAAAGCGTTCCCGCGACCAATCGACAGACACGCCCAGACTACGCAGTTGATTAGTAATAGTATTGCCAGATTCAGCTTTCCATTCCCAAGCCCGTTCCAAGAATTTTTCTCGGCCTAAATCGTGGCGAGTTTTGCCTTCTGCTTTGAGTTGTTTTTCGAGAATAGTTTGAACTGCGATGCTAGCATGATCCGTTCCCGGCAACCACAGGGTATTGCGTCCAATCATGCGGTGATAGCGGACGAGGACATCAATCAGGGTTTCTTCAAAGGCGTGTCCCATGTGGAGGCTGCCGGTCACGTTGGGCGGTGGGATGACGACGCAGTAGGGTTCGCCGCCTTTTTCTGGGTCAGCTTTGAAGGTTTGGTTGTCTTCCCAGTATTTTTGCCACTTGGTTTCGGTGGCGAGGGGGTCGTATTGGGGCGGTAGGTTTGCGGTCATGGTGGCTTTGGATTTGTCTCTTATCCAACGATTGTGCCACATCGGGGGGGAGAGTATGGGGAATTTGGGGGAAAGTGCGATCGCGAAGCCCTCGGAGAGGAGCGCACTTTTTCCAGAATGAGTTGGGAAAAGTGCGATCAATATTAATTCTCAACTCGTCTTTTGACTAGATTAGATGATGAAATTCGCCGCAGTCAGCGAACCGGGCGTCCCAAAAAGCTGGATTGATTGAGTAGGACTCAGCGTAATTAGCCGTTGAGGGCTGTTAGCTTGGGCGACAAGATTGTCTACAGTCAATGCAAAACCAGATACCTGGATTTTGTCATCAGCTACCACAAAATCACCGATGCTATCTTTGCCAGTTGTCGTGTCAAAGTAAAAGATATCCTTACCTAGACCACCGTAGAGATTATTGTTCCCAGCACCTCCGATCAGTGAATCATCTCCGATACCACCGTCAAGATAGTCGTTCCCAGCGCCGCCAAATAGCAAATCATTACCTTCATAGCCATAGGCGGCATCATCTCCACCTAAAAGATCGATCGTATCATTACCATCAGTACCACTAAAACTGTCTTTGTTTAGGCTTGCGATCGGTGCTTTTTCTTGTGGAACATAACCAGAAAGGCTAGGAATTTTATAACCTTTATCCGCCAAGATTGCTAAATCCGCTCTTGTCGGGAACCGTCCACCAGCACTTGGGGACATAACTGGTACTTGACCATCAATTCGGAAGTTTTGATCGATGTGAGGATTACCATTTGGCATAAATGGTATCGGCTTGCCACCATTAACATTGAGGGAGTTAGGGCCTGTTCCCTGGGTGAAGGGGTAGAAACCTAGCGAGTGACCAATTTCGTGTACGGCAACACTAATGAAATCAATTGAAGTTCCTGGAATATCATTAACAGTCGTAGGTGTTGGATCGAAGAACCAGTTACTACTTGAGTCAAAAGAGATGCTGCCAAAAATATCGCCCGGTCTTGCTTGGCTAATGCTGTCATATCGAACTGTATTGCCAGAAATTAGTTGTCCAGCAGCGTTTGGGTTAAAACCGAAGACGGGAGATTGACCGCCGACGAACAGAACCATATCATCAATCTGAGAGTCTAAGATAACGTTTTGAGGTTGTCCCGTAATTGGATTGGTTATGGTTCCCGATATCCCAACAGGAGGATTTGGAAAATCATTTTTGATGACATCTCCCCAGATTTTTCCGGCTGCTTCTAACGCTGCTTTGCGACTGGGATCGTTAAAGAAACCTGTCGTATCGTAACGATAGTCGAACTTGATACTAAATCCGTTAGGCGCAGGCGGGATAGGCGGAAGCGGTGTCACCACAGGCGTCGGCGTTGTCACCACGGGCGTCGGAGTCGTCACCACAGGCGTCGGCGTTGTCACCACGGGCGTCGGCGTTGTCACCACGGGCGTCGGCGTTGTCACCACGGGCGTCGGCGTTGTCACCACGGGCGTCGGAGTCGGTGTAGGTGTAGGAGTTGTCACCACAGGCGTCGGAGTCGGTGTAGGCGTGGGAGTTGTCACCACGGGCGTCGGTGCAGGCGTCGGAGTCGGCGTTGTCACCACGGGCGTCGGTGCAGGCGTCGGAGTCGGCGTTGTCACCACGGGCGTCGGTGCAGGCGTCGGAGTCGGCGTTGTCACCACGGGCGTCGGAGTCGGTGTAGGCGTGGGAGTTGTCACCACGGGCGTCGGTGCTGGCGTCGGAGTCGGTGCTGGCGTCGGAGTCGCAGCAGGAGTCGGAGTCGGTGCAGGCGTCGGAGTCGGCAAAGGCTCGGGCTGCACGGTATTAACTCCGCTAGAATCAGCAATAGCGATACTATTCGTACCATCCAAAACAGCTAAATATTCGTTTGTTAGCTTATCCTGAATAATCGTGTAGCCAGAATAAACGCCTTTACCCGCATAAATTTTCAGGTCATCAAACGACAGGTCGCTATTTAACTTAATTACATCTTCACCGTCTGTATAATCAGTAATGAAGTCCGCATCCAATAACTGAGCGCCGCCAGTAGTTTTACCGATAAAGAAAGTATCATTGCCATTTCCGCCAGTTAAGGTATCCGAGCCCTTGTCGCCAGCCAAAAAGTCATCTCCCAAGTTGCCAAACAAGCTGTCATTACCTTTGCCGCCGTAAACTGTATCGTTGCCTTTACCACCGTTTATGGTGTCCACACCCTCGTTTCCGTACAGCAAGTCATCGTCAGAATCGCCAAATAGTCGATCGTCACCTTTGCCGGCATAAACAGTATCATTACCCTTACCGCCGTACAAAGTATCATTCCCTTCATTACCGTGCAGAGTATCATTCCCCTGCTTGCCATAAATTAAGTCGTCTCCATCACGCCCAAACACCAAGTCAGAACCTTGTTGCCCAAATATCACATCTGCATTAGAAGTACCATTGAGAGTATCGTCAGCCAACGTTCCGTTAATGGTTGCCATTTTTGATTCTCACTACTAAAGCCGTCGAACAGCTAGAACCCGTCTGCTTATCTATCAGACTCAAGCTCTTGTTTTTATGCGGAACGACGATTTTTGTAATAAAACTTCATAAAACAGGTGGCGGATTGTTCTGATATCGTGTCCGGTCAATTGACCGATCTAAAATAGGTTCGTAGTGTGGACTTCAGTCCGCTCCGGGATTGCGGACTGAAGTCCACACTACGAACTGAAGGTGCTTAATTATTTGACTTCCTTGTAATTCACTCCGTAACTCGTATCTCTCCCCGACAAATACGTAGTTTTCCCCGTTAAAGTCTCCAAAGTTTCTCTGGTTTTAGCCGAAGTAATCGTATTTAGCGGCACTCCTAACTTGCTAGCCAAACCAGCGGCTACGCCCACACCTTGTCCTTGATAAATATTCACTGTCGCAATTCGCCCGACTGATACCGCCATACCGACATAACCGGACGATCGCCCGACAATAGCCAAATTACTCACCTTGCTAGCCAAAGCGCTCTCTATCCCGAAATTATACACCGGCAGCGGCGGAATTCTCGAACCCAAATCCTTGACTCCGCCCCGCAAATCGAAATCGTAGGAAAAACTGCCGATCGACTTGGAGGGTAATGTGCCCCCTTGAATAATCTCCTTCCCCGTCAGCGGCGCTACCACATCGCGCACATTCAAAGTTTGTCTGATATAAATCTCATCCGGGATAAATAGTCTCACATCTTTACCCGACTTTTTTTGCAGCCATTCTTGCAGGTATGACATTTCTTTAACCATTTCAGGAGTCGGTTTTCTGCCGTTAGCTTCCATCTTCATCAATTCGTCAACTTTGTATTTAAACAAAAACCCGTTCCACGACATCGAATTATTTTTATAAACGCAAATATTTGCCTTGTCAAAAAAGAATCCTTTTTCTTGAGTAAAGGGGAGATTTCTATCTACGTGATAGGCGGCTCCGATCGCTACACTTCTGATATTATATCCGTCTGTATAGGCTTGATAAATCGTACTATCAAAGTTCCTCATCCAGAATTCTGTACTTGCAGGATCTTTATATTTGCTAATGCTGGTTTTAATCTTTTCTACTAAAGGAGTGTCGTAGAGAATCTTATCTTCTATTTTGCGTAAATCGGCGATCGTTAGCCCGGTAATTGTCGGAACTACAGATATAGCTAAGGATTCATTTTTTGATTTGATGTTTTGCGATTCATATCCTGTATAATAAGATAATCCGGCTTTTCTTGCCAGTTCTGCGTCTTGAGTTACATCAATAAAAGAATTAGCTTCAATTTTTATATTGCTCTCTTTGACTTCGGCATATTCTATTTTTTGATTTACTACATGAGGAGTCAGAGTTGAGTTGGAAATAACTTTAACTCCGGCTTCCGAAAGCATCTCTCTAAGAGCTTTGTCAGCGGTTTTTGGTTCTAAGCAAGATTCAGGAACATTCGCTTTATCTAAGAATTCCCGGAAACATTGGGCGTAGGGTTGGCGGTACCAGTCGGGGATTTTATCTAAATCAACGTAACCTAAACCGCCACGGGTGAGTACGCCACCTAACATTGCGGTTTCATGGTTCGATCGCACTACTGCTACTTTTCCGTTTGCACCGAGGGTTTTCTTCGCCCAAATAGCTGCACATATGCCCGGTACTTCGTCGCCGTACACTACTACATCAAAGTTGCGATCGGCTGATGTTGGATGCGCTGCTGGGGGCTTGTTTGCGGCTGTTTGGCGGAGGCTGTCGGTGTCTGAGGTGGCACTTGCTTCGTTTCGGTGGGCGATCGAGCTTTTTACATCTTTGAAATACGGGGAATCAACTAAAACTTTTATGGCTACAAAAAAGATGGCAATGGCGGCTAATTTCTTGAAAGTAGGAAGCATTTAGTTGACTTTTTGATAAATTTGCATTACCTGAAAGTGCTATTCAGGGTTTACGGAGTTGAATATAGCACGTTTAGGTAATTTCGACACAAGTTTAATTTTTCCGGCAACGGTTGCGATTAGTATTAATGTTAAGTTAATTCACAACTTGTAGTAACCGTAACACTCTGCTGCTATTTTCAAAGCATCAGTCAAAAACGATAAACTGATGAAAGTGCAAGTTTTGTCTATTCAATCTGCGATCGCCCCCAACACTCACGAGGTTGTTCTGTCTGTTGGTACGGATACACAAAAATTTATTTGTACAACAGAAGTAAATCGAGTTGGAGAACATTTACTTCAGACTACCTGCGGCGATTCCCTACGGGGTAGCTCCGCTTCACGCACTTTTTCAGAGGTGTTCAAATTTAATCAGCGGGTAGCAATGAATGTGACAAATCTGGTTGTTAAATGCTACAATCGTGAAATTGTAAATCTTCCGGCAGATGTCGGCGTCTTCGTCACTCCAGAAACGGCTTTATCGAAGCAAAAGCCATTTGAAAATAACAGTTTAGCATATACTGAATCGCAGCAAACAACAGCAGTGGATGGAGAAACTCGTCAAAGGGCGAGATCGATTTTCGAACAGTTACCGGAATCTGTACTTGATGAAGCTGTGAGGTTTCTGGAATCTTTGTATGTTAAGGGCGATCGGGTAGAGTAGCGATCGTACTTTCTATATTGAGAAATAAAAGAGAAGTTGAGAGCGATGATGCCTTATTGGTTGAAATTCCTTTCGATCGCAATATAGCTCTGACTTTAAGGCAAGTTGACCGATCGCAAATTCCTGATTTGCCCGATCGCTGCTGCTACTGGTTTGTATCTTAATGTACCTGTTATTAGTCGCATTCGCCCGATTCAATTATCGAGGATTAAATATGAATAATACAAATGTTATTACCTGGTCTGAGATAGAAGATAGAATGAAATCTATGATAAGTGAGTTTCTGGATTTTTATGAAGTATTTGAGCGACTTATTCCTGAATATACATGGGGATTAACTGATGAATACATCGAAGAAATAGCAAAGTTTAGAGTCTTAGAATGGCTGAAGAATGCGTGGAAATTATTGGTGAAATCAGGAAGGGTTAATTATTCCACTCAAACTGAATACTTTCAGGCATTACTTTACTGTATATCTCTTTTTTATTTATATGCTGAATATAGCGGATTAGACATTGTTGGTTATGATTTATTTTTGGATATTGCTAATTTCAGCGGAATTCATATATGCAATTTACAACAAATAATAGATGAAGACAATAGAAATAAAACTACTGCCGATAATTGCGAATATGAATTTAACAGAGAAATATTTAACTCGATTGACAATGTGAATCGAGAGGTAGTAGCAATCTTAATAGAACATTTTGGGAGTAGATTAAGGTTATCTGACTCTATTCAAAAAAGCATTGAAAGTATGCAGTTAGATTATGATTTATATGATACAGCAGATTCCATGTATGTGTGGTACACTAAATTCAGTATAAGCTGTTCAACATCTAAACTGCATTAACTAAGTTCCCTTTATTTTTTATTTTTCGGTTCCATTTCATAATTAATCCTCCTTCATTTAAAAGTTTATTTAACAGTGATTCTAGTTTTTCAATGGATTCAAATAATCTA
>JANYGO010000146.1 GCA_025362325.1 Cyanobacteriota bacterium
TTGGGCTACTTTCCTGATTGATGTATCACCTTGTTCATAGGTTTTAACTATTTTTTCACGAAACTCGATCGAATAAGCTTTCATTTTTTATGCTGATATACTGAATTTAGTGTACCACACATACATGGAATCTGCTGTAACTGCCTTAACGATTGTATTCATACTTTTTAGTTGCCTTCGATTATTTACAAAAAATAGGGATTTCAACGAAACGAGGAACGTGATGATATTCAAGCTAATTTACTCAACAAAGAGCGACACCGACAGAGAGCAAGTAGGGAGCATCCTACTTTTTATTGCTTATTCGTAGAATAACTTAACAACAGCCATTCATAGGCAGGGCTATTTCATTCTCAGGAAAATCAGGATTTTGTAGGGGTCGTGCCCCCGTGCCGACCCTTCCCTGTCTAGGAGGGCAACCACGGGGGGATTGCCCCTACAAAGAATGAAATAGCCCTGCATTCATAGGGCGGTTCAACGATCGAGGATATTTTCCTCTCTCAGGATTCTAAAAAGTGGGATGCTCCCATTATAAGTTAGCTGGCTTCGCTTTTGGCTGAAATAATTCTTCTAAATTATCTGTCAGTATTGTAACATTAAAGTATGCACCTCTAATTGCTGTAGTTCAGTCTATGAGAAAGCCACAAACTGTTAAAGCTTTGGAAGAGCTAGGACGGGTTCAACTCTCTAAGAGTTTTTTCATGCGTGAGTTTCTTTATTCAGAAATCTCTCAAATTGAAGGTATCCCTAACATTCCTAGCGATCCTGAGTTGGCGATCGCAGCAGGAAAGAATTTGTGTGAGAGGGTGCTTGAACCAATTCAAGCTGCGCTTGGTCGGATTAGTATCCGCTCAGCCTATCGTTCTTGTGCGGTGAACGCCAAAGGAGCAGAGAATAAAAATCAGTACAACTGTGCCAGTAATGAGTCCAACTATGGAGAACATATCTGGGATGTAAAAGATTCAGATGGGTATATGGGAGCAACAGTATGTATTGTTGTTACATCATTCATCCCTTACTATGAACGCACTCAAGATTGGACAGCATTGGCATGGTGGATACATGACCATATTGATGCTTATGCAGAAATGACCTTTTTCCCAAAGTATGCAGCGTTAAACATTAGTTGGCGCGAGAATCCTAATGTTTCAAAAGCAATTTATAGCTACGTAAAAAATCCGCACACTGGTAAGAGCGGGTGTCTGACAAAAAAGGGGATGGATAATTTCTCAGGTTTGCACGAGCAGTTTTACCAAGAATTTATCGATCGCTGACTAACCATCACCCTTGAACCTCAATAGTATAACTGTAGCCCTGCTCCGAATCTTTGCATCGCCCGCCCTTTTCCCATATCCCAGAAAAACACAGCTATTCAAATCAGAAAAAATACGAAATGAGTATCGTAATCGAGTAAAATGTGCGATCGCTCAAACTATAATAGAGGCAGGAAAAGTTAAAAAGAGTTATGATTCCAGTCAAAGTTGCTCAACAGCAGTTACAGAATTTGATTGATGCGGTGAGCCAGTCGCATCAGCCCATTATTATTGCAGGACAGAGTAGCAATGCCGTGTTGTTATCTGAAGCTGATTGGGCATCGGTGCAGGAAACATTGTATCTTCTGTCGGTTCCGGGAATGCGAGAATCGATTCGGGAAGGATTGGCGACACCGATTGAGGAATGCGAGCGGGAGTTAGAGTGGTGAGTTGGGATTTAGTTTACACCAAACAGGCACAGAAAGATGCCCACAAACTGGCTTCTAGTAATTTACGAGATAAGGCACAAGCCTTACTTGATCTCATTAAAATCAATCCGTTTCAAAATCCACCACCCTAGGAAAAATTAGTGGGAGATTTGGCAGGTGCGTACTCGCGGCGAATCAATATTCAGCATCGTCTGGTGTATGAGGTTATTGATTCTGAAAATACGGTGAAAATTTTACGGATGTGGACGCATTATGAGTAGTGTTTCTTAGGGGTTGGAGTCGGATCGATCGCTTGATAGACTTGAATTCCCTAAATAGTTCGATCCGTCAACCGTAGATACAAGGCAGATTAACGCAGATAGACGCAGATAAATTCAAGAATTGAAAGGGAATGAATGCAATTCAAGTCTATTCTGCAACGCTGACTAACCATCGCCTTGAACCTCAATAGTATAACTGTAGCCCTGTTCAGTCAGAAACAGTTGGCGGTGTCGCGCAAAATCTTCCTCGCAAGTTTGTAGCGAGACTAATGTATAAAAATTCGCAGTATGTCCGTCAGATTTCGGGCGGAGAATTCGTCCGAGGCGCTGCGCTTCTTCTTGGCGAGAACCATACTTTCCTGATACTTGAATCAACACATCGGCATCCGGTAAATCGACGGCAAAATTGCCCACGCGAGATAAAATTAATCCGGGAATCTCTTTGTGACGGAATGCTTCGTATAGCCGATCGCGCTCAGCCTGTTTTGTCTTCCCCGTAATCAGTGGCAAATCGGTAATTCTGGCGATCGCATCCAACTGTTCTAGAAACTCACCAATAATTAAAATACGATGCCCCGCCTCCTTTTGCAACAAACTTTGCACCACATCCAACTTACCCGGATTTTCCGCAGCAATCCGAAACTGACTGCGGCGGGGCGCTAGGGCATATTCCATCTTTTCCGCCTCATTTTGGGCGACGCGGATTTCGGTACAATTGGCTGTGGCAATAAATCCCTGTCCTTCCAATTCCCGCCAAGGTACGTCATAGCGCTTGGGGCCAATCAGCGTGAAAACATCGCCTTCCTTCCCGTCTTCGCGAATCAATGTCGCCGTCAAACCTAACCTGCGTCGCGCTTGTAAGTCGGCGGTAATCCGAAATATCGGTGCGGGTAATAGATGAACTTCATCATAAATAATCAGTCCCCAGGATTGCGCGTTAAATAACTCGAAATGGGGGAATTCATCATCTTTAGTCGATCGATAACTGAGCATTTGGTAAGTCGAGAGAGTTACAGATCCCGTCTTTTTGCTGTTGCTGCTGTACTCGGCTATCGCATCCTCAGTTAAACTCGTCTTGTCCAATATTTCCCTGCGCCACTGCCGCACCGAAGTCAAACTGCTGGTGAGGATCAGTGTCTTTTGCTGCACCAAACTCATCGCAATCATCCCCACAATCGTCTTACCAGCGCCGCACGGTAAGACGATCGTACCGCTGCCACCCCTAACCTCTCCGCCTTGATAGAATGCCTCTACAGCTTCCTTTTGATAGGCACGCAAATTAAAGGGTAAATCGCTTCCTAAAGTGCGATCGCGCAACGCAATTGCTAACTCGGCACCTTCGACATATCCAGCTAAATCTTCCGCCGGATAACCCACTGCTAGCAAAGCTTGTTTGAGTACACCGCGATTCCCCGCATCGACTTGAAAGCAAAGATCCGAAATCCGCTTACCTAACAGCGGTTTTACGCGCTCGTCCCGCACTAGCAACTCCGTCAGCGGGCGATCGGCAATCCGCAGTTGTAAATCGGGATTTTCCGCATCAATCCTTTCAATTACCGTCAATCCGTAGCGCGTACCAAGCAGTTCTATTTCCTGCGCTACCGACTCAGGAATGTCATATTTAGCATACTTTCGCAGCGCTGCGATCATCAATTCAACTAACATTCCCGCCGCGCGAGCATTCCACACGCTTAAGGGCGTGATTCGATAGGTGTGGATGTGTTCGGGACTTTTGATTAATTCGGCAAAGGGTGCGATCGCTTCTCGTGCCTTTTGTGCTGTTGGGGCGTGAACTTCTAGTAAGATCGATCGATCGCTCTGTACGATTAAAGCATTTTCAGCAACGTAACTCATAAGTAGAAGGAAGAAGGAAGAGGGAAGAGGGAAGAGGGAAGAAGGAAGAGGGAAGAAGGAAGAGGGAAGAGGGAAGAAGGAAGAGAAATGTTTGGTTTATTTGCTCCAGTTTATGTCAAAGGTGCGTCGCGATCGAGATTGTCGAGCTTTTTAGGGATTTATCGTCAGCGACGCACCCTACAAATACTTAAGAATGGGGGGGACAGGATTCTTCTCAAAGTCCCCCTTTTTAAAGGAAATTTAGGGGGTTCTGGACTCAGCTATAAACGAGAGATAAAAAGGTTTTCGGGTAATTTTTGACACTAATAGTATCAGGTGTATTATTTATCACTCTGCGGCAAAACATAGCCCATTTGCCGCAGGGCGGTGCGAAATTTAGTTTCCTGGCCCAATGGAACCGCTAAAGTGCGATCGCCCGCCAACTGACAGAACTTTTTAGTACGGGAATCATTCGCAATCAGCAATGCTAAATGGGCGGTAGTACATTCGATCAACCTGACACTACCTATATCTTGCACGCTATTCGATCGCTCTGTAACATCCGTTAGAAATTGCTGCACAGTTTGCGGTAGCGGTTCAATACTTCTGGCGTCCAAAAACTCTGTAAACTCTGCTAATGGATATCCGTTTTCAATGGCTGCGAAGATTTTTGGGCGATCGAGTCGCCACACAACATCCGACACCTTTTTAGTATAGATATCCAGGACGATCGCATCAGATGTCTCGACACCATCTCCCGCCGCAATAATTTCTAGATTCGGCAATACCCTGAGCGTTTGACGAACCTCAATTACTGGCGGAGTATACTGATCCGTCAAGCCCAAACAGTAAGCCCCCAAACTCGTCAAGCGAAAATATACTAAGCCATCATAACGACTCAGGAATTCCAGATTGTCCGTTCCCCAAAGATAGTCATAATCGCATGGTATGAGTAACGGATCGACATATGCAACATCAATGATTCCCAAAGTAGCAGCATACTCAAACAAAAAACAGCGCATATATCGTTCTTCCAGAATCGGCCAACTATGGCCACCCAATTCTGATAAGTTTCCATACCCAGCTTCACCAATATATAAACAGTATGGTTCCTCAGTAACATCAAATCTATGACCTGTTGCGACTAGATATTTACTAAAATCATGAAATAAAATCCACTTACCCACAGGACATTCTGCGAGCACAGAGGCGATCGCATCTCTGCGCCACGCCACATCTGTCATGCCATTTGCACCCCTCCCAGTTTGTCCTTTGATCGCATCAATGCGGCGAAATTCATCAAAGATTTTTGTCTTTAACCAGCGCTTCCATGCTGTCTGTAAACCTTTGGCGGGTGATTCTTGTAAAGCTTTCTGTCCCGCTTTCGTCAAAACTAGCTTTTTGCCCGATCGTTCCGCGAACTTGCTCCCTTGCGCTATCATTATCCAAGCAAAGGGCTTGATGCTACCGAGTTCAACGAATACTTCATCATCATAGTCGCTATCCTTGGCTAGGGTAATTTGACGCTGTTCCTCATTATAAAAATCACCGCCTTGCAATATAGAGGCGATCGCTTTTACACTTCCAGCAGTAGGTAAAGCAGTTTTCTCGCTAACAGTAACTTTTCCCGACTGAATCAAACGCAAAACAGCCGCTAAATCCTTTGTAGCTGTCAACTGTGTTTCACAATAAGTCAAGGGAATATCGTATTCTTCTGTATCTTTTTCCCCTGTACTATAGTTATATCTTTGGACGCTGAGTTTAACATGATTTTTTACTGTTTCACCACTATGATCCAAGGTCGCTTTTTTGGGCTTTGGCACGAATTTTAGCAATATTTCTTGTAGGTCGTAAGGAATCTGGTTGCCATAAATAAACAAGCATAACAGTGATGGTTCTCTGTTAGTTCCATAGCGATCGATTGTTCCAAAATTTGCTAATTTTCCGTATTTCGCCATAAATATTTCCGGAAAATAATAGCCATCCTCCCCATGTATAACTTCAGCTACAGCCGCTTTTTGGAGGTCGTCTAATTGCGCCCACAGTTTCCAAAGGTGATCTAGCAATTGCGATATAATTCCATCAACCAGATCCGCTTTACGGGTTAATTTACGATGGTCTGGTAATAATGCTTTGAGCTTTTTTAAATCGTCAACAATTATTCCTTCTAGTGCCTGCTGGAGGCTCAAACGGTTATTTAGGGTTGGGTAACGCGACATAATATTTGACAATGCGCCCGCTTCAAAATTGTTTGCGCAACCCAAATATAACAACTTTACTGGATGCGGAACTTGAACTTTTGTTACAAAATGAAGCAATCTAGTTAAACAGTTACAGTACGATGAACCGGAACCGTGCATAGGTTATTTATTTTAAATTTTAAGGGAATATTTCCCACCCTAAAATTACCCGGTTCAATAGTCGTCATCAAGTCCTTCATCAGTTGCTCGCATCTTTGCTTTTAATCGTTAGAGGTTGGCTGCTTTCTTCTGCCAAACAAACCCGACATACTTAAACCTGTCACTAGCAAGCCGAGCATTCCTAATCCGTTTAAAATCGGGTAAATTGCTTGCAGGTGAAAGATTTCGCCTGTATGAATTTTCAACAAGAATCTCGATGAAATTCCTGTGCTAATCGGCCACTCCTTGCCCATCGTTACTGCCATTCCAGTCAACACGGTGAGGGTAATTGGTAAAAAAATGATTGTGGCTAGAATGCGGTGATACTTGCGAAATGCTTTTTTCATAACGGTTGAAAGTTTAGAAATACTCAACTTATATCATCAGGGAGCATTGAGTGTTTGTTTCTATTGCGGCGTTCGCCGTAATAGAAACAAACACTCAAATTAGCACTTAAATCTAGGACTTAGGAATGCTAGCGATGGTTTTTTCTAGCGACTGCAATTGAGCCATCACTAAGTCTTTGCTGGGCTTGGTTGTTTTGAGCTCTTTTGTGACTTTTTCTGTAGTTTCTTCAACGGTATCGTAGCTTTTTGGGTCCTTAGCTTTGATGCCATCTTCGACTTTCTTCCAGGAAGTTTCAAACTTGTCAAATTCGGTTTTAGCTTTAACGAAATCACCCGTGTTAACTGCTGCTTTGGTATTAGTAACTACACTCATTAACTCTGGATAGCTAGCAGGAGATGCTGGTTTCTCAGATGCGCTGACAGTGGTAGTAGCAGCGGGAACCTGTGAAGGTGGGGTGGGCGGAGTGGATGCTTCCTTGTCGCCGCAACCAGCCAAAACTACAAGGGTGACGGCACTGAGGACAAGGATTTGATTGAAACGAGCCATGAAAACTCCTAAAAAATTAATACTACAATCTATTTTGTCACAAAACCAGCAGATCGATCGCTCTGATGTGCGATTCCTACAATTAATCAGACTTAGCAGCGCAAGCAAGATGCCTGTACTGCTAATACTGTCATCTTCGAGACGGTTCCGGAAGTAAAAAAAACGGTTTCGGGAATTTAGGTAATCTGCTAACTCGCAGGATTTAACAACCTAAAGTCAATCTCGAAATGTTACTTGATCGAAACTGACAGAGTGTAACTGGCTCCTCCTCGTTCTGTACCGACAGCTATTTTATAGTCTCCTGTTTTGGGTACTACTCCAGACCAGCTTTTTACTCCTTTAACTATCGTCGTTCTGTTCGAGTCTATGAGGTTAAAAACAGCATTTTTTTCAACTGATTGGATTTTGAGATTCATCGCTTGCCCTTTTTTGGCTGCGATCAAATAATTATGGACATTCCCGCGGGCTACTGCTCCTTTAATTTGGGTTGAATGAGCACCTTTTCTAAACTGAATTTGCTGCGTACTCTGAGCAAGTAAAATGACAGTTTTTTGTGGGATGGCAGCGTCGGGAACAAGGTTGGATAGAGCTTTTACTGAAGCAGGAAAAATCAGCGAGGCACTTAAGCCAATTATCAAGATATTTAGCGGGTGTTTGAAAGTTTTTGCAGGCGATCTCATGGAGTTTAACACTGTTAATGGATTTACTTGTAATATTATAGCTGACTGCCTCTGTCTGTGTACGATCGCCCTCACCCACAACTCGATCTGAGATTGAACCCCGGGATGTGAGATAATTTTGTGCGATCGGAACTTACGCATTACGGCACAGTCGCCAGCGGGTGCGGTACAGTAAAAACACCCGCAGCGCGGTGTCACCCGAAAATTTGTACAATTCCTAATTATCACAAGCCAGAGGATATGACCCAACAGCCAACCATCACCTACCGCACCGAAAGCGACTCGATGGGAGACAAACAAATCCCATCTACTGTTTACTACGGCATTCAAACTCTGCGCGCCGTTGAAAATTTTCCAATTAGCGGCATTAAACCTTTATCAACTTACGTCGATGCTTGCGTTTTAATCAAAAAAGCTGCGGCAATTGCCAACGGTCAACTCAACTGCATTCCTGAAGATATCAGTCAAGCACTGATCGAAGCTGCGGATGAAGTTTTAGCGGGAAATTTGCGCGATCAATTTGTGGTTGATGTCTACCAAGCAGGCGCGGGAACTTCTCACCACATGAACGTTAACGAAGTTCTTTCTAATCGCGCTTTGGAAATTATGGGCGATGAAAAAGGCAACTACAAGCGCGTCAGTCCCAACGATCATGTAAACTACGGTCAATCGACCAATGATGTGATTCCGACTGCAATTCGGATCGGCGGTTTGTTGGCTTTGGAAAAAACTTTGTTTCCGGCTTTGTCGCAGGCGATCGCAGCCCTTGACAATAAAGCCGCAGAATTCCAAGATATCGTCAAATCCGGCCGCACTCACCTGCAAGATGCCGTCCCAGTTCGACTCGGCGAAACCTTCCGCGCTTGGGCGCAAATTCTCAGAGAACATACCGCCAGAATTGAAACTGCATCGGGGGATTTGACATCCTTGGGATTGGGGGGAAGCGCGGCGGGAACTGGCTTAAATACTCATCCAGAATACTGTGAAAAAGTTGCTCAAATTCTCTCGGAGTTAATCGGAAAACCTCTGAAACCAGCCCCGCATTTAATGGCAGCAATGCAGAGTATGGCGCCGTTTGTAAATGTTTCCGGCGCACTGCGAAATCTCGCTCAAGATTGCGTTAAAATGTCTCATGACTTGCGTTTGATGGACTCGGGGCCGAAAACGGGTTTCAAGGAAATTCAACTGCCTCCGGTACAACCTGGTTCGTCAATTATGCCGGGAAAATACAACCCCGTGATGGCAGAAATGACATCGATGGTTTGTTTTCAAGTTATGGGTTACGATAGCGCGATCGCCCTGGCCGCCCAAGCGGGACAATTAGAATTGAACGTGATGATGCCCCTGATCGCCTACAATCTGATTCACAGCATCGAAATTTTAGGCAATACCATCAGCGCCCTGACTACCAAATGCCTCGACAAAATTGAAGCAAAGGGCGATCGATGTCTCGCCTATGCAGAAGGCAGTCTCGCCCTCGTTACCGCCCTCAACACTCACATCGGCTATCTCAACGCCGCCGCCGTCGCCAAAGAATCTCTCGAAACTGGCAAATCTTTGCGGCAAATTGTGCTCGAACGCGGTTTAATGAGTGCAGAAGACTTGGCAAAAGTTCTAGATTTAGAGAAAATGAGTGCGATGCCAGAATACCGGGCGGTTGAAACCGCTTCTTGTCAAACAAAACCCGCCTCCGCGGGTTGAAGGCAGGGCGGTTAAAATTACATTATTTTCTTCAGTCCACGGAGGTGGACTTCGTTTGTGTAGACACGGTTTCAACCGTACGTCCTATCTTTTCAACTCTAAAGTTTGGGAGCAAGATTTATGCGCGCAGGTTCCTTTGGCAAATTAACTCAAGATAAAGAGAACACAACTCAAGTAACATTTCATTATGTGGAAGGCCACACGGAAACTTTTACAATTCCGATGCCTGCACAAGAATTTCAAGACGAAGTGCTGAATTTGTTAAATCAACCTTGGTTGATTTTTCATTTGGTAGATCAAACGGTTTTTATCTGCACTTCTCGGTTGGTGAAAGTGGAAGTTAAACCTGCTATCCCGGAACTTCAAGGTCAAGGAATTTTCTCTAATTCCCTGCGAGTTAGTACCATGCAGCGGGCTGCTTCTGGCAGATTACCGATGTCTACTTAAGCCTAGTTGCTGGAAATTGGGAATTGGTAATGGGTGATGGGTAATAGTGAAACGAAAAAATACCAATTATCAATTCCTCATCCCAATTACCCATTTTCGATTACCAATTCCCAATTACCCATTACTTAATTCAAAATTAAAAATTATGTCTGCTGTTAGTTTAATTCGTGCTAATTCATACGATCGCCAAAATCTACAAGCATCTTTAGAAAATTTGCTCGCACCCTTGGGCGGAATCTCGGCTTTTGTCAAATCGGGCGATCGGGTTTTACTCAAACCCAATCTCCTGACCGGTTCTCGCCCCACCAAAGAATGCGTCACCCGCCCGGAATTGGTTTACTGCGTGGCGAAAATGGTGATTGAAGCGGGCGGAAAACCGTTTTTAGGCGACAGTCCGGCTTTTGGCAGCGCCATGGGTGTCGCCAAAGCCAACGGTTATTTGCCACTGTTAGCAGAACTGAATTTGCCAGTAGTGGAGTTTCAAGGAAAACGCTACGAAACAGTCAGCAAAGATTTCAATCATCTCCGACTTTGCAAAGAAGCAATGGAAGCGGATGTCGTGATTAATCTGCCCAAACTCAAATCTCACGTTCAATTAACTGTGACAATGGGCGTCAAAAATTTGTTCGGCTGCGTGCCAGGAAAAATGAAGGCCTGGTGGCACATGGAAGCTGGCAAAGATAGCGCCAGATTCGGTCAAATGCTAGTAGAAACTGCCCGGGCAATTAACCCGAATTTGACAATTGTGGACGGGATTATCGGTCACGAAGGTAACGGCCCTAGCGGCGGCGAACCTAAGTTTTTGGGAATTTTAGGCGCGTCTGATGATGTGTTTGCGCTGGACAGGACTTTAGTAGAAATTATTAATGTCGATCCGGCGCAGGTTCCGACTGTGGCTGCGGCGATGAGATTGGGACTTTGCTCGAATTTGGAGGCGATTGATTTTCCGCTGTTGCAGCCGGAAACTCTCAAGGTTTTGGATTGGAAGTTGCCGGAAAATATGATGCCGATCGACTTTGGGATGCCGCGGGTGATTAAGTCTACTTTCAGGCATTTTTATATCCGGTTTATCAAAGAACGGATGGGGGCTTATGCGGGAAAATAAAGGTTTGTAGTAGAGGTTTATAGTGCAATACGGTTCACTTAAGAATGGAGACTGCTTGAAAATAGTAAAAGCAGAAGGATTCATTTTTATTACAGTACCTCTGTGTTTAACTTTTTGGGATACAAATTGTTTGCGATCGACCTTTTGACTGAATTGTGCAAAAAGTGCGATCGGCCTTTTGACTGGCATCACACACTTAAGTAAAACTACTTGCATACAACACTTAGACTCACTTGAGCCAAGTTCGAGAGGAAATTGTATTTTTTGCGGCTGTCGAATCACCAATTTTATAGTCAACCGCATACCATGTATAACGAGCGGCAACAATCTGTTTTAAAAAGCCCGTCAAGTTAACTGACACTATTGTAAAAATTCTGTAAACTCAACTTTACCCTACCTACATATAAATACCCATATTGTGTCGATTGCAATGTTTTATCAACTTAAATTAAGCCGGAGTTGCTCATTTATATGAGTTTTATTTATTAATTAAAATATTTAGGATAGTTTTCTTTTATAACTATTGCTAATCTATTTAATTACGCTTAGGATTGTCCCATCGCTATGAATCTCTTCGTTCATTATCAGGGACATAAAAAGGAAGAGTTATGAACTACTGCCAAGAACACTACGGTGAAAAGCATGACTGTAACAAATATGATTGCAGACACCCCTCAAAGCTCGAATACCATCAATTTTGTAGCAGTTTCCATCAAACAATTAGACCTAATCTGACTGGCGAGTATAAGTTGGAGTTTGTACCGCTGACGGCGAAGCAAATTGCCGAGCAGCAACACCGCAGCATTGGCGGCTACAAATATCCTACGGTTTTGGGCCTAGTGGAGTTCGGATGCCGGAAGATAATCCGTCGAAATCTGTGTTTGATTTGCCGATTTATAGATTAGTTCAGGATTATACTCAGCCAGTGCAGGGATATTACAAGTACACTTTGATTAAGCCGCTGGGAGAGTCGAGTGTCCGTTGCGGGAAACTATTTTGGCTGATGGTAATTGGTGCGGCGGTGTGGTTCTGGTTCTTTCGCTGATTGTCCGGTAATTGAGAGGGCGAGATATGAAGTATTTTTTTCTATTTCTGGTGGCTTTACTTCTGTCGGGAGGAGTAGCAGTAGCTCATGTTTCTCCCGAAGTATTTGCTTCAACAAATATGAGCGTAGTCAAAACTCCTGAATTAACATCTGTTCAGTTAAC
>JANYGO010000147.1 GCA_025362325.1 Cyanobacteriota bacterium
TTGGGCTACTTTCCTGATTGATGTATCACCTTGTTCATAGGTTTTAACTATTTTTTCACGAAACTCGATCGAATAAGCTTTCATTTTTTATGCTGATATACTGAATTTAGTGTACCACACATACATGGAATCTGCTGTAACACCAAACGGTAGCACCAAAAGCAATAACTATAAAAATAATTTAACCAGCTACATTTCCCGATGAAAGTGAATATGTTTAACGCAACTGAACTGCTAATTAACGATTTTGTCAATCGGCTGATTGAAGGCTACCGCCACACCTACGGCGGGTTCAAATCTGACTATGCCGAAATTATTGCTTGGGTAGCGACTATGGCTTTAGAAAATATTGCGAATAGCGATGCTCTTTACCACAATGTGGAACACACTATTTTAGTCACATTGGTGGGACAAGAAATTCTGCGCGGGAAACACATCCGCGAGGGTGGTGTTTCCTGCGAACATTGGCTGCATTTCCACATTGCTTTGCTGTGCCACGATATCGGGTACGTCAAGGGCGTTTGCCGACAAGATAGAACAGATTTGGGACTGTATGCGACGGGAATAGGCGGCCTGAAATTAACGCTGCCTCGGGGGGCGACTGATGCTAGTTTGACGCCTTATCATGTCGATCGCGGAAAAATGTTTGTTGAGGAGCGTTTTGGGGGTCACAGACTGATTGATGCGGACTTGGTTAAGCAGAATATTGAGTTAACTCGTTTCCCGGTTCCTGCGGATGATGACTATCAAGATACTGCGAATTATCCGGGTTTGGTTCGGGCGGCGGATTTAATCGGCCAGTTGAGCGATCCGCGATATTTGCAAAAGATTGCGGCGCTGTTTTACGAGTTTGAGGAGACCGGTCAAAATCAGGTGTTGGGGTATCGCAATCCGGGGGATTTGCGGGATGGTTATCCGAAGTTTTATTGGAATGTGGTTTATCGGTATGTCAAGGAGGCGATCGGCTATTTGGAACTGACGCAGCAGGGAAAACAAATTGTTGCTAATTTGAGCGCAAATGTGTTTCGGGTGGAGCATTCTAAGCTACCAGAGTCGGCGGTGGCTGTACTTCGTTGATTCCTTGTCCGCCACGAGGAACGAAGCAATCCCATATCATGTCCGGTCAATTGACCACAATTCCTGTAGGGGCGGGTTCACCAACCATAATTGCCTATAATCTACAATATAATAAACCCGCCCCGGCCGCGATATTATGGTCGATCTAATTCCTTGTCCGCCACGAGGAACGAAGCGATGCCAATAAAATGTGTAATTCCTGATAAAATTCAGCAATCCTGTTGATATTGCAGCGCTAAATCTTCGATGAGTTCCACCATTGCGCGAACCATCGGCATTTTAGTGAGAATTTCGATCCAATACCACTGTCCGTTAGGATTGAGTTCGATAAAATAGAGCGTATCATCCTCGTCGCGAATGATATCGAATGCACCAAAATTTAAACCAAACTCGTCAAGCATTTGATGAAGTTTGTTGAGGTAGTCGATCGGCAAGTTGTCGGAAACATGAACGAGTTTATCAGGTTCGGTGACGCGCCAATCCAAAGTCACATCTGAATCGTTGGTATGTTTGGCATCAATGCGACAAACAAAATCATGTTTACCAATTAATGTAACGCGATATTCTGCTTTCTTTTGAATGCGTTTTTGAATAAAAACAGGTGCCAATCGAATACTCTCTCGAAATGCCTCAAGTGTTTCTACATCAATGGGGCGAGTATAGCAAGCATACTGCTTTTCATCATGTAGGAATCCAGAGTAGCGCATCGGTTTGACAATGCACTTTCCCTGTTGTGTCACAAAGTTACAAGCCGCTTCGTATGAATTGGTGACGAGTGTTGGAGGGATAGTAATTCCCAGCTTTTGAGCAATGGGGATTTGGTTGATGCGATGGGATGGCAATCTAATCTTGTAGTAGTTATTGACCCACCTCGCTTTGGGATATAAGCCAGACAGAGAGTACATTAAAGATTCTGTTTCTTCTTGACAATACTTGATTGCCCAAGCATCATCAACTTCTGGAAACACTTGATAATCTTCTGGTTTTCGCCACCAAATCACGCCAACATCTTGAACTTCTCTCAAAGAGTCTTCAAAAGACAAAAAACTTTGACTGGGATTGCCCGAAGCTTGCCA
>JANYGO010000163.1 GCA_025362325.1 Cyanobacteriota bacterium
TCTCACAAGCGATTTTACCTGATGCTGCTATCTTCTGGCAAGTCGCCTCAGAAGTAAATCCGAGCTTTTTGTAGCTGACGCCTTGATTGTGAAGATGCAAATTGAATATAATAAAAAGTTAAAGAGTTCGCCCAGAATATATATCTCAGTCTGTAGTGCCAGTTATTGAATTAAATTAAGTTAAGACATCCCCCTAATTAACTTTTAAATAGTACCCATTTTATCAGAGCGATTCTGATGTAAAATACGAACTATAGCCTTTCTCAGAAAGATCAGGTACGCGAACGGCATAGGGCATAGGGCATAGGGCATAGGGCATAGGGCATAGGCATAGGGCATACCTCACCACGCTTGAGAACCGCTATATATAGCAGAAGGAAGAATGAAGATTTTCCCCACTCTCCCCTCTCCCACTCTCATTTCCTATTACCAGAAAGAATTGGCTTAAAGCCGGAACCCTGATCTGGAGAAATTAAAATCAGACAACTCATTACTCCCATCCTCTTCCTTCTAGGTAGAGGTCGCTGTTAACAGTTAACTGTTAACTGTCAACTGTTAACTGTCAACTGAAAGCTATTCAACCCAACGCACTCGCACAAAATGAGCTTCGCGTCCCCAGAAGTCGTAACTTACAGAAATATCAACAACACTCAAATTAAACGGAATAGCAGTTGTCACGTAACGCTGAGCCAGAGCTCCCACATCGGGAGCTAACTGAGCCGCTGCCACCGCCGCAGCACCTAAACCCAAAAGTTGCAGGATGGGCCCCTTTGGCAGGGCTAAATTGATGCCGACAGCAAGTCCAGCAGTCAGCAGCATTGCCACCGACAAGTTGGTGCCGCAGCGGGGATGTACGGCTAAATCCCACTCTCCGCTGGCAATCCGCTGCAAAGCCAATTGGACTGCATGACGCAACTGTGTAATGTTGACCCGGCCGTACAGATAAAATCCTTGGTCTGTGGACATCCCGCCCAACAACTGATTATCGGCTCTTGCTGTTGGCGTACCGCCAGATTGGCTGAGTACCCAAACCGTCGCGTGTTCCCAAGCATGAACTTGGCGCAAAGTCAAGACTTCCTTCAAACCGGGCACAAAATCGAGTTGCCGCAATAACTCGGCATCTTGAGTTCGCTGCGGGGCAAAGTCAAAAGGAAATTCGCTGGTGTGCCCAGAGCCAGAAGCAGCATTTGTCGTCATGTCCAAAGCCCTCCACTAATGTCCGATCTTAATTTTTAGAGGCTAGATTTACGGTTGAACGCGCTTGCCTGCGCGAAACTCTCCGGGAAAGCGTCTGCCTTTAGCATCTGTAATGATGCCTCTACCGTGAGGCAGTCCCTTGCGCAGTTCGCCTTCGTAGCGAATGCCGTTTGGGAAGCTGCAATTACCTTTGCCGTCTAGCTTGTCGTTGAAAAACTGACCGTCGCAGCGCGTCCCGTCCGATCGGGTGAACACTCCCCTACCAAACGGATTTCCTGCGAAAAATTGTCCGGCGTAGCGATCGCCGCTAGCAAAGATAAATTGCCCTTGGCCGTGCGGCTGACTGCTAGCAGCCCCGCCTACTTGTTGAACAATTTCAAATGTTCCCCTGTAGCGATCGCCCGTGGCAAAAATAGCTTCTCCCCTAACGATCAGACCGTTGCGGAACTCTCCCACCATGCGGTCATCGTTGGCGAACAGAAATGTGCCTTGACCGTTGGGAACGCCGTTACGAAACTGTCCTTCGTAGCGATCGCCTTTGGAGTATACGTATACTCCTTGTCCCTGAGGTCTGCCGTTGACGAAATTTCCTTCATAATTGTCGCCATTTTCGTAGTTGCATCTGACTCGACCGTTGGGCGGAGAGCCTTCGCAAGCGGGAGGGCGCTTTTGTTCTGCTGCTGGCGCCGCCAATGACGACTGAGTGTTGGCTACCACTGAGAGGCATCCTACTCCCGAACTAACCAAAATCAGTATTCCGAGTTTTTGAATTGAGCGAAGCATGACGGTTCTCAATTTTTTTTCTAAGGATTGAGGTAAATTTTGCATTAAACAGGGTTTTGGGCAACTCGGGGAGATTTTTCTCCCACGATTTTGGCAACCTCTACACCGTTTTCTTCTAAAACCACAATCGGGTCTGATCCTGATTTGAAATCAACCCGTTTGATCAGCACCTGCCCGCTGGCAATCCGCTGTCCTACTTTGATATATCGACTTGTTGGTTCGTTAGGTGCTTTCACAATTACCAGTATGTCATTACCAACTCTGACTACGCCACTAACTTCAACTCCTTTGGCATTATCTGTCGAAGGCGGAGGCGGTGGCGGTGCCGGAGCCGGTGGGGGCGGTGGTGGGTTCGGGTCTTGCCAGGAGGGCGGCGGCGTTAATTCTGGCAGCTTGGGCAGACCGGGGAGTTCTCTGGTAGCGATGTTGGGAATTGTGGGAGGGCGGGGCGGGCCGGGCGGTCGAGCGGCGATCGCTCTTGGTCGTGCCGGTGTTGCTCCCGGTCGTCTCGGTGTCCCTTGGGTGCCGGAGGTGGTGCCTGTTGGGAAGCCCGGTATGGAGGGCAGTCCGGGTATTGATGCGGGAGAGCCTGCTGTGTTTGGGGCACCCGCAGGTCTGGCTCCGGGGCGTCCGCCGGCTGGCTGCTGTCCCGTGGTGCCTGTTGGGAAGCCCGGTATGGAGGGCAGTCCGGGTATTGATGCGGGAGAGCCTGCGATGTTTGGGGCGCCCGCAGGTCTGGTGCCGGGGCGTCTGGGGGCTGCACCGGGGCGTCCGCCGGGGGCTGTTGGCAGACCCGGTAGGGAAGGCAGTCCGGGTATTGATGCGGGAACTCCTGCGATGTCTGGGGAGCCTGCGGGTCTGGCTCCGGGGCGTCCGGGGGTTGCTTGGGGACGCGCCGAAATTGGCGGTCTCCATTGGGGGGGTATGGAGGTTAAGGGCAGGTTGGGAAGACTGGACACCGCTGCGGGGCTTTGCGATTGGGGAAGTTCGGCAATTGCGCCGCCCGCTGCGATCGATCGCTGTGCTGGCGTCCACTGAGGCGGGTTTTTCTCGTCGGGCAGTTTGGGCAGATTTGGCACTTGTCGGACTGGCAGGTTGGGGAGGTCGTTGCCTGTGCTGCCGCCGTCTGTTCTGAGCGGTTGAGGGGGAAGGACTGAGAATGGGTCACTGGCTTTGCCCGGGAGCGTGGTCTGTGAAATTGCCTTGCGGTTTGAGGCCTCTCCCGGTGCTGTCTTTTTGCCCTCGATGTCTGTTTGAGCTTGTCTGGCGCGTTCGTCGGGGTTTGTGGGCCGGATCAAGCCGGGGGGCTGGGCCGCTACTACAGGGGAGGGGAATGTCTGAGCTCCTGGGGTGGGACTTGTCGCGGTGCCTGGAGTTCCCGGAGCCTTGGCGGCCGGTGTCGGGGAGCCGGCACCGGGACTGAGAGTAGGACTAGGAGTGGGACTGGCCGTGTTGCCGCCCCCGTCGCCGCCGCATCCTCCGATCGAGAAAGCCAGCATTCCGATAGTTGCAAAATATAAAAGTTTACGCATTGCCGATCGCCCCCAAACGCCTGACTTTTAAGTGATCCAAATGGCAAGCGCAGTTGCTGCTATTTGCCGATTTTCAGTTTACCTGTGTTTGATGTTATGCGATCGCTTTTAAATTGCCAAGTTTTGCCGATCGTCGGAGGTGGAAGCAAGCGCTGGGTTTTCGGGAGCAGGTTAGGATATCAATGGTGGCGGTTCTTGCACATATTGGATCAATGAGGGCATTGTAGTAATGGTGGCAAAAGTGATTCTGAAGCGGATTTGGCGATCGGGCATTGTTTCTGTGGCGGTTTTGGTGGCAGTTGGCTCGGTGGGAGGTGGCAATGTGGATGCTGGTTCACAGCCTGAAACTAAGGTGATGGCATTGGTACCTGATATGAGTTTCCAGCAGCTCGATCGCACTTTAACAGCCTCGGGAGCGGCACAGGGCAATGTGTACTCTCAGTTTCGCCGGGGATCGTCCAATCCTGGTGCCCAACCGCCGGGAAATCAACCGGCTTCTGGGGGGAATCAAAAGGTATTTCAAGCTAAAATCAAGCGCCGTGCTGGCGGGACACCGGTGATTGACGTAGTATTTAACGGCAACAAGACTTTTGAGATGATTGTCGATACCGGGGCGAGCGGCACTTTGATTACTCAGCGGATGGCTACTGCACTGGGAGTGAGGCAAGTGGGCATCGGGAGAGCGGGGATCGCTGACGGTAGCGTTGTCGAGTTTCCCATCGGTGTGGTGCGATCGATTCGGGTTGGGGGTGCTGCGATCCAAAATATCGAAGTGGCGATCTCGAAACAAATGGAAATTGGTCTGCTCGGTCACGATTTCTTTGGCAATTACGATGTGAAAATTAAAAAAGATGTTGTAGAGTTTTATGTCCGCTAAGAGCGAGCCGATTCGGAAACCGATTTTGACAGTTGACAGTTGACCGCTTGAGGGCGAACTCTACCCTTAAGTCCGAGGATCGGAGCAATGAATCGTCTGATTTTAATTTCTCGCCTTTAAGGGTGGAGGCTTTAAACCAATTCTTTCTGGTAAAGTTATTCGCAGCTTTCGTCAAGGCTGTTTAATTTATTTCTTGAGGCAGTAGCAAAACTCCGCCAAGTGTGGTATTCTCTTGATTGTTTCCAGAGCCACTGACCGTTGAACAATTCGTGAAAATCCGGGCGCAAAAGCACGATCGCTGTTGGTGAGTTCGGTAACAGTCTGCGACTGTGGATTCACAGTTCAAGGCAAGGCAATCAATTAAACAATTCGCCGATCAGGTCGAAATTAGTTCCCAAAATGCTGTGGCTGAGGGAATTTTGGTTGGCTTTGTTGGGTTGGAGCGTAGAAAATCTGTAAACTGATTAGCGAAAGATGTTCCGCAAAATCGGAAATCATGACGATCGAGAAATTAATTATTGTAAATAAGGTATTGGCATGGCACAAACGTCTGTATCTCCTGTAGTGCTGATTATTCTGGACGGCTGGGGTTATCGTGAAGAAAAAGACGGAAATGCGATCGCCGCCGCGAAAACACCCGTGATGGACAGTCTCTGGGCCGCTTATCCCAGAACTCTGATTAAGACCTCGGGCCGGGCGGTTGGGCTTCCAGACGGGCAAATGGGCAACTCGGAAGTCGGTCACTTGAATCTGGGCGCAGGCCGCGTCGTTCCTCAAGAGTTGGTGCGGATCTCGGATGCTGTCGAAGACGGTTCTTTGCTTGACAACCGGGCGCTGGTTCAGCTTTGCGAGAAAGTGCGCAGTCGGGGTGGCAAGTTGCACCTGACTGGTCTTTGTTCCGAGGGCGGGGTGCACTCGCATCTGAGTCACATTTTGGGTTTGCTAAAGCTAGCAAAGGCACAGGGAATTTCTGAGGTTTGCATTCACGCGATTACCGACGGCCGCGATACTACTCCGAAAGAGGGTGTGGAAGCTCTAGGCAAGATTGAAAGTTATATCGAACAGGTAGGAGTCGGTCGGATTGTTACCATCAGCGGTCGCTATTACGCGATGGACAGGGACAAACGCTGGGATCGGGTGCAGCGCGCCTATGAGGTGATGACGATTGAGGGCGCGCCTGATGGTCGATCGGCAGTTGATGTGTTGCAGGCGTCCTATGCTGAAGGAGTGACCGACGAGTTTGCAGTTCCGACTCGGATTGCGCCGGGAGCGGTGGCATCCGGGGATGGGATGATTTTCTTCAATTTTCGCCCGGACAGGGCTAGAGAATTGACACAGGCCTTTGTAGCGCCAGATTTTAAGGGCTTTGAACGGCAGTTAATTGAGCCGCTGATTTTTGGGAGTTTTACTCAGTACGACCCGAAACTGTCGTCGGTACTGGTGGCTTTTGAACCGCAAAATTTGAACAATATTCTGGGCGAGGTGATTTCTAAGCACGGTTTGCGGCAGTTGCGGACGGCGGAAACTGAAAAGTACGCTCACGTGACTTATTTTTTTAATGGGGGTCTGGAAGAGCCTTTTGAGGGTGAAGACCGCGAGTTGGTGCAGAGCCCGATGGTGGCAACTTACGATGAGGCGCCGGAGATGTCGGCCGCTGAGGTGACGGATGGGGCGCTGGCGGCTTTGTCCAAGGGGATTTATTCGTTTGTGGTGCTTAACTACGCTAACCCGGATATGGTTGGCCATACGGGGATGATAGATGCGACCGTAATTGCGATTCAAACTGTGGATAAATGTTTGGGGCGGCTGTTGGCCGGGATTTCCCAAGCTGGGGGAACGGCAATTATTATTGCTGATCACGGAAATGCTGAGGTGATGTTCGACGAAAACGGGAATCCTTGGACGGCTCACACTACTAATCCGGTGCCGTTTATTCTGGTAGAAGGCGAAGGTCTGAAGATTCCGGGTCACGGAGGGGATGTTCCTTTGAGGGCTGACGGTTGTTTGGCTGATATTGCGCCGACGATTCTGGAGCTGTTGAGGTTGCTTCAGCCCCCGGAGATGACGGGAAAGTCTATGATTGAACCCGCTAATTTTGAAGTTCGCGCTAATCGCAGTCCGGTGCGAGTCCGGCTGTAGCAAGTCTGGCCTACAGGTAGGGACACAGCACCGTGCCCAGAGGTGTGAACAACCAGGTCAAGCGTAGTGCGGGTTTTCTGTCTGGTGATTATAGCCAGATCCCCCCTAGCCCCCCTTAAAAAGGGGGGGACAAGATTCTGCTCAAAGTCCCCCTTGTTAAGGGGGATGCGAGGGGGATCTGGCCTCGGGTAAAAGCGAGATTTCTAAAGGTTTTCAGGCGATTGTTGACACTTTCGCAAAGGCAGTGCGGTGTCCCGGAGGATGTTGTGTGCGATCGACCGAATTTGATATAATCATGAATTACGGATTACTAATTACCAATTACCCCAGATTATGAATATTGTTTCTGTGTTACAAGTTATCTGGTCTTTGTCTGCTTTAGGACTGGTGATTTTTGTGTTGCTGCACAGTCCTAAAGGCGATGGCATTGGAGGGATTGGCGGACAAGCTCAATTGTTTACTAGCGCCAAGAGTGCGGAAACGACTCTGAACCGGATTACTTGGGGTCTGTCTATTGTTTTTATGGGTTTGACTGTGATTTTGAGTGCTGGTTGGTTGACTCCTAAGTTGTAAGATTAGGATTTTTCACCGCAGATTTAGGCAGATGCAACGCAGATGAAGTTGATATAATCTGAATTTATCTGCGTTTGTTTTTGTGTATCTGCGGTCATAAAAATGCGGTTGTGGAAAGTTACGATAAAAGCTCGATTGCTGGCCGGTTTGGGATTGGCTTTATGTTGTTTTAGCCTGATAATTTTAACTCAGGTTAATGCTCCTGCTGCGAGTCTTTCTCCTCTCCCGAATAGTTGGCCGTCTCCACAGGTTCACCCTTTGCCGCCAAGGCTGGCGAATTGGCAAGATTCAACGGATAGCGGCGATTATTTCGATCGGGTTAAGCCGCCGAGTGTCGGTCATTTGCTGTGGTCAAAGTTCCCGATTCAGGTTTATGTTGAGCGTCCCGCTGATGCTAATAAGTCTGCTGAAGAATGGATAGTGGCAGTGTTGGGTGTTGTCCGGGAATGGGCGGTTTATTTGCCTTTGGAAGTAGTGGATAGTTCGGAGGTGGCTGATATTAGAATTTTACGTCAGGCTCCGCCTTTGCGTCAAGGGGTTTTGCGATCGCGCTCTGGGGAATCTACCTATGAGTTGTACGCCCGTCGCCATGGGGATAAAACTGTTTTATCTCATCGGTTTTCGGTTTATTTGAATCCGAATCAAGTTGGTAAGTATATTCCAGCGACGGCGCGGCACGAGTTGGGACACGCTTTGGGAATTTGGGGCCACAGTTTGCTGGAAACTGATGTGCTTTATTTTGCTCAGGTGCGGAATCCTCCGGCTATTTCTGCGAGGGATGTTAATACTTTGAAACGGGTTTATCAGCAGCCGACTCGCTTGGGGTGGGAGTTATAAAGAGAGAGTAAAGAGAGAGTCGGCGAAGGGAATTCGCGACTACAAAAACGAAGTCCGCCTGCGCGGACTGGAAAGAAGACGATAATTAATAGGGAAGAGCATAAAAATGAAAGATGAATGTTTTGGAATTGTGCCGATTTTTGGCAAGGAAGCTGATAGTTTGTTTTTGTTGATTCAACATCAAGCTGGACATTGGGCGTTTCCGAAAGGTCACGCGAATCCGGGGGAATCTCCAGCGGAAACGGCTAGGCGGGAATTTGCGGAGGAAACTGGGATATCCGATTTTGAAATGCTGGAGGAACCCAGTTTTACGGAACATTATTCTTTTGTTAAGGATGGGGAGCAGATTGACAAAACTGTGACTTATTTTTTAGGCTTTGTCAGTTCGATGGATGTGGTTTTGCAAGTGGAGGAAGTTCAAAATTCTGCTTGGGTTTCTGGTGAAGAAGCTCTCAAGCTGATTACTTTTGATGCCAACCGACGTATGTTCGGGGAAGTTAAGGCATTTTTAGATGGGAGATAAGACTCGGCGGTTGAAACCGCGTCTACACAAACGAAGTCCGGATGGTGCGCGGACTAAGAAAATTTAAGACGGATTTGGTATAATTTATGATTGATAAACCCGGTAACTTTTGCGAGACCGGGTTTTTTAACGGTCAGATTTTATTGGCTAATCGTGCCGCGAATCTGAGGTTATTTGTTGATTTTTTGGGCTTGGGCGTGGTGTTTCAGGCGAGCGAAAACGTTGTAGGCATCGGGGCCGGGAGTACCGTGTTCGACAGCGCCGTCGATGGGGCCGTCGATGGCTTTCCAAGCTGGAATTCCGCCTTTTAGTTCGGCTACTTTTGTAAAGCCTGCTGCGCGGAGAAGATTGGCGGCTTCTGCTGTTTGTTGGTCGGTTTCGCCGTAGATGTAGATGTCGCGATTGGACTCTAGGCTGGATTTGGCGCGCTCTACTAATTCGTCGATTGGCATCGGTGCGGCGCCGGTAATACGGCTTTTGTCGAAGCTTTCAAAGTCGCGGGCGTCGATGATTGTGAGTCCGGGTTCGCCCCAATCTAAGCGGGCTTTGAGGTCGTGGCTGGATACTTGGGCTTTTAAACCGGGTGGGGTGGGAGTCAAATCTGGCAGTTTTTCTTTGATGTCTGCAATTTGGTCGGGAATAGTTTTCATGGGTAAAGTGTTGTTGAATGCTTTGATTGCAATGTAACGAGATGTGTCGGTTGAATGCGTCTTTCTAAAGGCAGAATCCGGTATTGAACTAAAGTCGCAGTTAAGCTGATTTGCTGGTAGTTGACTGCGGTTGGAAGCGCTATATTTGTTGAGGTTGCTAAGCTGTAGCTGGCTTTGATGGGGATTGTTTTGATTGAAATGTACGATCGATCTTACTGACTGTGAATAATTTGAAGTGCATCGCCCGTGCGATCTGTCATTGTATCAAATGATCACACTTTAGTCAATGCCAATTATTTTTAAATGAAATTTGCACAGGTTGTGCGTAGCCTCGTGCGCTATTTTACTGAAAAGTTTAGATGTTTTTCAACAAGATTCCTGGTAAGATTTGATACTAACAATAGGTATTTAAAGGTATGGATATGTCTGAGAAAAATGAAATTGCGGTGTCTAAAACTTTGACACCGGAAGAGCAAGCGGTTTGGGATGCGAAGGCGAAAGTTCGGGTATTGCTGAATTTGTGGGATTTGGGCGGCGGTCAGATTCCGGTTAAAAAGGGGGATTTGACTAAGCGGATTGTGCGGACAAATGAGACGAGTCAGAGATATCTGGGTGTGCTCGGTGAGTTGCAGGAAGCTGGGGCGATCAAGAAATCGCTGGTAAATCGGGTGACGCGGGTGGAGTTGAGCGCGAAGGGGAAAGAGGTTTTGGCGGATGGCCTGAAAAGTGCTGATTCTCTGTTTGAGTTCGATGGTTCTCAAATCGGTACTCGGCTGGGAAATGCTTTGCTGAAGTGGATTAGGCATCAGGATGGTGCGACGAGTGTTGCTGCGGAGACCGGTAAGAAGGATGGAGGGGCGATCGCATCCTATGAGGATTTTAAGGCTGTGGCGATCGATGTGTATGACAGCTTGAACCGGGATTATAACTTAGACGATTTAGTGCCGATTTATCGGATGCGTCGCGCGATCGGGGAAAGGGTAGGGCGATCGCAATTCAACGAGTGGCTGTTGGAAATGCAGGCTAAGGGCTTTTTTCTGCTTCAGGGGGGTGAAATGACAGAGATTACACCTGAGAAAGCTGAAGACTCCATTAAGACTTCATTGGGTGAATTACGCTACTACGCAACGCGCTTAATTTCTCAAGCTTAAACGATTAAGCTTCATTCTGGTTCAGCTTTTTACCTCACACAAATCACTATGACTATTTCTTCGATTGAAGAACTCAATGCAGCTATCCAAAGTTATAACCCATTCCCAACTGGTGCTGCCGTTGTTGGACAGCAAGACATTTGGGAGCAGAGCTTCCCTGATGTTACGACGCTGAATGCTCATGCTTCGGATGCAATTTATCAGGCCATCGAGCGAGTTCATCATGCTCGTAAAGCCCGGGAAAAAGTAACTTCAATGGTGATAATAGCTAGTAAAGGAGTTGGTAAAAGCCATGTTATTAGTCGTATTCATCATCGTCTTAAAGCTGATGGCAGTGCCTTATTTATTTATGCGGGTGTGGAGACATACGACATAAAGTTTGTTAATTATTACTTTCTACAAACTTTAGCAGATAGTCTCAATCACAACGGTAGTCAAGGGGTAACTCAGTGGCAGGAAGTAGCCGCAGGTATGGTTAACCAAGTGAATAGAAATGTAAATTCGGATGCAGAGACTATTCCAGCTACAGAGGTGGTTGAAAAATATAGCCAAGCCGAAAATAATAACTGGGTAGATGAGTTAGTAGCTAAATACAGGCGAATAAGACGCAGTGATCCTGACATTATTCGTGCCATCTTTTGGACACTTTCAGAAGACTATTCAGATTTTGCGGTTAAATGGTTATCTGGAAAGAACTTAGCTGAAGTAAAGGCTAATGCTATGGGATTACCAAATCCTAGCGAAGGAGAGAAATATCAAAATGCTGAAGCCTTTAAGACGATTTCGCAAATTTTGAGTTTGGTTAGCGAATATAAGCCTCTAGTTATTTGTTTTGATGAACTAGATTTGGATAACAGAATTGACCCCGATAGTGGCTTAACAAGACCACAAGCGATAGCTGGTTTAATTAAGCCTTTGGTAGATGACATTCAACTGTCTGACCAAAGTAAAGGTTTTGTAATCCTAACCGTAATGATGCCTGATACATGGACAAACAAGATCAAGCTTATGCCGGGTGGAGTGGTAGATCGAGTTTCTAGAAGAGGAGATCCAATCCAATTAACCTTTATGGATGGTGACTCTATTATTCAGCTAGTTTCACTATGGATGAAAGAGTTTTATCAGTCAAGCAATTTAATTCCGCATAGCCCAATCTATCCTTTTGAAGAAAACCAACTGCTAGACTTGGGCAGAAATTCTGATAGTTCTGCCCGAGGAGTGTTGACATGGTGCTCGAAAAACTTTAAAGTTTTTGCTCCGACCACTCCACAACCACCAAAAGACCTTGTTGAAATTGAATATAACAAGGCACTTATATATGTTGAAAAGTCCCTCACAACCTTGCTTGATGAGAAAATTACATTAGCGGATGCTCTTTGGCTGAGCTTCTCCACCATAATTGGACAGACTTTAGAAAATGTTAAAATCATTAGTCTTGAAAAGATTAAATGCAGTCCCTCAGAAAAAAGCTATAGCATGGACTTCAAAATCATAGGTGAGGAAAATGGAAACCCCGTCAAAATTGGAGTAATGGTTCTTCAAATACCTAGCGGGATGGGTGTACAGGCTGGATTGAAGCGTCTAATCGACTATCAAAAGTTTAAAATCACTCGTGGCTGCTTAGTTCGTTCTAAAGAGATTAATCCTGGTGCGACGAAAGCCCAAGGATATTTAAGCGATCTTCTGTCTCCTCAGTTAGGTGGGGAATGGGTAAAGTTGACAGGTGATAACATCAAGACTCTTCTTGCTATCCGCTCTGTTTATTTCAGTCGTGAAAACTATGATTTTACTGAGGCAGCAATTTTTGATTTTATTGCCACAAAAAAACTGGTAGTTGACAATTATATCATCCGTAAAATTCTTAGCGATCCGTCGGGCCAAATTCCTGATGGGTTGCTTGTCACTTGACAATTTATAGATAAGTTGATGAATTATTCTGTTTTTGTTGATACCGCTTTACAGTTACCTGCGCCAGATGTGGAAGCATTAATCGTAGGACGAATGATTGCAGCCATTCCTCGGACATTTATCGATCCGGGTCGGTCATTGGCCCTATATCCAGCCGATATCGCGATTAAATTGCTCCCTCACGAACAACATTATCGCTCAATTTTTTTGCCTACTGCTAAAAGCTCCCTCGCTCAATTAAAATCTGATAAAGTTACGATTAAAGCTTGGGGTAAATGCGAACTGTGCCAAGTGTTAAATGAGGCTGAATCATTAAAATATTTGTCGCAATTAACTATCTGGACAAGGGAGTTATTAGAGGAAACTCTCGTACAACGGCCTTATATTTTTCTAGCTTATTTTCGCGTCTACCTGCTACCTCAGCCGTTTGAAATTCCCGTGCAATCTAGCGGCAATTTTGTATCTTTGCCAAAGTCTCTAAATGTTACTGATTCTTCACCTGTGTTGAGCGAGTCTATTTTTGCCAAACGCCGTCAAAAGCTGGAAAAACTAGAGCCTCCTGAACATCCAGAATTGGAAGACTTGCAAAGTGCATTAGTGCATTTATCCACCACCAACCCAAAAGCCAAACAACTAGACGCAGAAATCAAAATGTTTCTAGGATGGAGTAGCGACAAGCCTGTAAAACCAATCCAACCGCATTTAGCTTGGATAAATACCATAGCAGCTTTGGGAAATCGCACCACAGAACTAAATACAAGTATCAGCAACTATCAAGCAGGAACAGACTTTGAAAATGTAGTGCGCGATAGCCTTGAGTTTTTGGGATTTACAATAGATTACGCTCACAGAGGCGGTGCTGGCGGCTTAGATTTATTCTGCTCAAAACCTTACCCTCTGGTTGGCGAGTGCAAAGCTGGTAGAAGAATCCCTAACGATACAGCAGTTCAATTGCTGAATTTAGGAACCCTACGTCTGAGAGATCCAGCATTACTCAGAAGAGTCACTAAGCTGATTATTGGCCCTGGTGAACCTACCTCGCAACTTAAGGATGCAGCACAATTACACGGTATGGCAATTATGAACCCTGAGACGCTTGAAAAACTGGTTAAACTTCAAAGTAACTATCCTAACTCGGTGGATTTATTTAAACTTAAAGAATACTTAAAACCGGGACAATCTGATGATGAAGTTGCTAAATATATTGAACAAGTTGAACAAGAAATTAAAGTGCGATCGCACGTTATTTCTATTCTGAAAACGTATCAGGAAAATACTGGTTCTGAACAAGCAAGTGTCGATGCTCTTAGTGGTGCGTATTCAATGTCTAACCCGCCCAAGCAATTGTCCCGCGAAGAGTTGCACGAAATTCTAATAGAACTTTCCTCGCCATTGACGGGTTTTTTGGGGCGAATTAAAGAAGATGATTGGCGGCGCGATCGCTTTTATTTCCTGCGCGATTTGCGATTAGATGATTGAGGTAGAATTGAGGCTAGTGCCACTATTTCAATCCCTTAAACAGTATCAGGATCTACTCCCAACTCCCGCAACCTCGCCGCCATTTTTTCAACGCGCTGACGTTGTTTTTGGAAATCTAGACGTTCCATTGCAGCTTGTTTAAGTTCCCGCAGTTGTGCTTGTTCTGCCTTAATTAACTTTTCAACTAATGGCGGATCTAAAATTTCCTTGACTGATAATCTCAGATGCGGAAATACTACAGATACCATTTCCTCACCCGGCAAGTAATTTACCTCTGCATAAATGTCATCACCTTTGGGAAATGCCATAACTCGCACTCGCTGTTTGTTTTGTGCTGGGTCAACAATTACATATTCTGGCACATCAGCTAAGTTGTACTCCGCTCGTTTAGTTATATAATCGACCCGCCGATTTTCGCTGACTACTTCTATTACTACTAACGGCGTTTCATCAAAGCCAAGAATGCCTCCTCCGGGTCTAGCACCAGCTTGTTCCAAAATACTTTGAGTGCAGATAACTACATCAGGAATACGGGACGAATTTTCTTCGGTTCTCACTCCTAAGCCTCTTTTTACTACTAAATCAAAATTGTGGGTGACTACGTAAAGCCGCAAGTGGTAAACTAAATATTCGCAAATTTTGGTGTGTAAAACTGTAGCTATTGGCATCGGAATTAATTTGCCTTTGTACAGTTCATATTGTACATCAACTTCGCCTTCATAAAATCGGTATTCTTCAAAGGTTAGTGTGGGTAAATTATCAACTGGCTGTTCTGTTAAAACTGGCGGAATTGATTGAGACATATCTTTGTGACCTCAGCGAGTATTTCTGATTATTTTAAATTTAAACGACAGTATCAGGATCTATGTCCAATTCCCGCAACCTCGCTGCTAATCTTTCAGCGCGTTGACTCTGCTCATCAGCGCGTTGACGCTCCTCATCAGCGCGTTGACGCTCCTCATCAGCCCGTTGACGTTCGATTACAGCTTGTTGCTGTGATTCCTGTAATCGAACTTGTTCTGCCTTAACCAACTCCTCCACCAATGGCGGATTTAGTATTTCATCCACCGATAAAACCAAATCGGGAAATACTACAGATATAATTTCCTCACCAGGCAAAAAATCTGTCTGCGTATAACTCTCTTCACCATCAATAAATGCTAGAATCCGAATTTTTTGCTTGCCACTTTTAGGATCGACAATGCAATATTCTGGCACATTCGCGAGTTCGTATTCTCCGCGTTTGATCGCGTAATCTGCCCGCCGATCTTGGCTCACCACTTCTACCACTAACAGTGGCTTTTCATCAAAATCTAGGAGGCCTGCACCTGGCCTAGCAGCAGCTTGTTCTAAAAGACTTTTAGTGCAGACAACTACATCAGGAATCCGAGATTTATCTTCATCTGTTCTGACTCCCAAGCCAGTTTTTGCTACTAAATCGAGATTGTGTTCAGCTAGGTAACGCTGGATTTTGTAAACTAAATATTCGCAAATTTTGATGTGTAAAACTGTTGCTGTTGGCATCGGGATTAATTTGCCTTTGTACAGTTCGTATTGTACATCGTCATTGCTTTGATAAACTCGGTATTCTTCAAAGGTTAAAGTTGGTGAAGTATCTGTTTGCTTTTCTTCTAAAACTGGGGCGATCGATTGAGACATAGGTTTTGGTATGAGTTTACTTTGATACAATTCCTATTGTAGATCGGATTACCATTTGGGCGATCGCCTCAGCAAGGCTGTAGCTGCGTCGCTGTCGAGAGGTTTAGAAAAAAAGTACCCCTGACCGTACTCGCAGCCGATCGCCCGCATTTGAGCCAATTGCACGGCGGTTTCGACACCTTCCGCCACTACCTCCATCCCCAAACTGCGGGCCAGCATGACGATCGCCCGCACGATTTCCAAATTCTCGCCCGCTGCCCCGATGCGACTGACAAAAGAGCGATCGACCTTCAAAATATTAATCGGGAATTTGTGCAAATAACTCAGAGACGAATAACCAGTACCGAAATCATCAATACACAGCCCGATTCCCAACTCTCTAAACTGCGAAAGCATCGCCGCCGCCGCTTCCCCATCCTCCATCACCACAGTCTCAGTAATCTCCAACTTCAAACAGCGAGCATCAACACCAGTTTCCTGCAAAACTTGCTTAATTTGCTCGATCGACTCCGGCTCCGAAAACTGCCTCCCGGAAAGATTTACCGCTACTGTCAGCCGCGAATTTCCCACAGGTAAATTCAAACTCTGCCACTTAATAATTTGGCGGCAGCTTTCGTTCAAAACCCACAAACCCAAAGGCATAATTAACCCAGTTTCCTCAGCCATCGCAATAAATTCCATCGGAGAAACCAAACCGCGTTCCGGGTGCAGCCAGCGCACCAGCGCCTCAAATCCGATAACTGAGCCGCTTTTCAAACAAACAATCGGCTGATAATAAACAGTAAAAGGACATTCCAATCTAGGAGGAGCCAATTGCGATTTCGGACGCTCCAACTTCCCTTCTATTTCGCTAGTCGGGGAGTTTTCCCCCACCGTCCCACCTGCGAAATCCACCATCGAATATTTCCAATTCAGTTCATCAACCGACTCTCGCAAATCGTGTTCCAAGTGCATCAACGCCACAGCCCGAGTGTGCATCGCACTCGTAAACACTTCGTAGCGAGCTTTACCGAGAGCTTTTGCCCGGTACATGGCAATATCAGCATCGCGCAAAATATCTCCCGGCCACTGATATTTGTCTGTACTCAAAGCAATGCCGATGCTAGCAGTAATTAAAACTTTATTACCTTCCAAAAAAAGCGGTCGTTCGATCGCCTTCAGAATTTGCTTGGCTTGGGCGATGGCTTCATCAACGCCTTGAATTTCCTCCAGCAAAATCACAAACTCATCTCCCCCGAGACGAGCCGCCGTATCTCCAGGCCGCAAACAAGTCAACAGACGGCGGGCCACAGCCACCAACAGCCGATCGCCCGTGCGGTGTCCCTGACTGTCATTAATCACCTTAAACCTGTCCAAATCCAGAAACAGCACCGCAAACTGATAACTCGGATGTCGTTTGGCGCGAGCAAAAGCTTGGCCCAACCTGTCAGTTAGCAAAGCGCGGTTCGGCAAATCCGTCAGCGCGTCGTGCAAAGCATCGTGCAACAATTGGTCTTCAGCCACCTTGCGCTCAGTCACATCGTGACAGTTGACGACAATTCCCCGCACCGAAGGTTCGTCGAGCAAATTCGTCGCCACTGCTTCCAATATGCACCAGAAACCGTCCTTGTGCCGCACTCGGTATTCCGCTAATCCCAAGCCAACTCTCGGCATTTGGATCACACCTTTGAACACCTGATCCACCATCGGCAATTCATCGGGGTGAATCAAGTCAAATACAGAGCGGCCGAGCACTTCCGCCGTCGGGTAGCCCAAAATCCGCTCTTGGGAAGGAGAGACATAGCGGCAAAAGCCTTTTTCGTCGAGAATTATAATAATGTCTCTGGCATTTTCAATCAGCGATCGAAAACGCTTTTCGCTTTGTCGCAGCTCTTGTTCCGTGCGCTTGCGATCGGTAATGTCGGTATTCATGTAAATTAGACCGACAATTTTCCCCGTGGGGTCTTTAATAGCATCGGCCCGCAGCAGCACTTGCACAATTTCGCCGCTTTTTGTGCGGTTGGTAACTTCACCAGACCAAGAATAACCCCGGGCGATCGTGTCGAGTACCTCCCTTGCGACTGCGGGGTCTGCAAAAACTGCCGGTATACCTCCAGCTAGTTTAAATTCCTCTGCGGTGTCCCACTCAAATAGCTGAGAAAACGCTTGATTTTGATAGATGTGAGTGCCGTTCGCATCGCTGATGCTGATCGCGTCGCTCGAACTTTCCACCGCCTTGCGAGTCAGCACCAGAGCTTCTTCTGCCCGCTTGCGTTCGGTAATGTCAATTCCTACCAGACAAGCTGCGTTCCCCCGATCGTACTTTTGAGCCACAATCAAATAATGTCCCGCCGACTGTCCGCCGTCGGTTTTCACCTTAGCGCTGAGTTCTTTAACCGTTTCCGTAGCGTCGTCAGCAAAAAACTCCACCACAAAAGAGTGAAAATCCGAGCTCACGCCCAGAAAACCGATATCTTGACCGACAAAAGCCGACGGTAACAAACCGTACAGTTTAGCTAAGTGCTGGTTAACCCCTAAATAGCGCAAATCCGAGCTAATCCAAGATACTATGCCCGGAACAGCTTCCAAAATCGTTTGCAGTTGGTCGTTAGCTTGCTGCAAAGCTTCCTGCACTTCTATGCGTTCGGATAAGTCGGACTGAGTTCCGACGAAGTGAGTCAAATTACCGCTGTCGTCTCGCAGGATAGATAGCGACAATTTGTTCCAAAAAGCAGTACCGTCTTTGCGGTAATTTTTGATTGTCACCTGCAATGCTCGACCTTCGCGCAAGGCTTCGCGGATCTTAGCTACGGTAGTTCGATCCGTATCGGGGCCTTGCAAAAATCGGCAGTTGCGCCCCAAGATTTCACCGGCTGCGTAACCTGTGATCCGTTCAAAGGCCGGATTGCAATAAATTATCGGACAGTCGGGTGCCTTGGCGTCAGCAATGACAATACCGCTGCTAGTAGCGGCCAAAGCTCGATCGCGCAGCCACAGTGATTCTGAAGCCGTATCGCGATCGGCTACGTCCCCCACTCCACCTAAATTAGAAATTGACTGGTTATCTCGATTTCCCATCAGCCAAACTTTCAAGCAAACCTTTACAATTTCCGAGTTGCTTCTTACTTTAACGTTTTTCAGGACTGGCGCAACGTAAATTGTATCTTGTCATTTAAGTAAGCGGGATTTCACGTTAGTTGTTAGTTCTATTTTTTACACTTGGTCGCTGGGCATTGACAAAAGCACATCTTCACTGCCGCAGTGAAAAACCCTCAATTCCTCTCCCCCCTCGGACTCTCTCCCCCTCTCCCCGAATCCCCGCGCTCCGTCAATCAAGATGCGCAGCAGCTTATTTAGCAGGAGTCGCAGATTGACCGGGCGTAATATTAATCAGGGGTAGAGCCCCGTTGCCGCCCATTACTGTCGGAAATTGGCCGTTCCATTTTTCAATAGCTTGCTGCTGTAAAATTTCGGGAGTTAAAGTTTGTCGCTGCAAGCGTTGAGCTTCTGCTTGCCCCTTAGCGCGGTTAATTTGGGCTTGAGCATCTTGGGTTGCTTTTTTAACAGTAAATTCTGCTTGTTTGGCTTCTTGTTCTGCTATTTGTTTGGCTTCAATCGCTTTGCTAAATTCTGGAGAAAACCCAAAATTGATCAAGGAAACATCTCTGACAATCACCCCGTAAGGTTCTAAGCGTTTTTTGAGAGAGTTGTCAATTTCTGTTTTAAGTTCTGTGCGTTTAGTGATAATTTCTTCTGCTGTTTTTTTAGAAGTTGCTGCTTTGAGGACTTCGGAAATTGCCGGACTGAGAATGCTATTGACAATTTGTTCTTCGTCTCCTACTTGCTGGAAGACTTGGTTGACTTTGGCGGGGTCTATGTTCCAGTTAATTGCCAAGTCTGTACTAATTTTTTGCAAATCTTTGGATGCTGCATCTGCTTTCAGGTCTGTTTTTTGCACCCGCACACTCAGGGTTTTGACAGAAGTGACGATCGGCAAAATTGGGTGGATGCCTTCATCTAAAATCTCGTTCTGAACTTTGCCGAAGCGCATCATCACGCCGCGTTCCCCAGCGCCGACGATGGCAAAAGGTTTTAAGATTAAGGCGGCGATGATCAAGACTATGCCACCGACGGTGTAGAGAGCGAGGTTGTACCGAACACTTTGCATGGTTTTCATATGTTAATTCAGCGTTGAGTTGTGTTACGGGATGTTAGTTTTCGATGCGGTCTTATCTAAGATGGTAACTTCATGTTAATGGTGCAACAATTCATAAATTCATTGATTATTTTCATAAAAGTCATATATTTTTGAGGGGCCCAGAGCCTCTCAACTGCAAAAAGTATACAATTCGCGTTAGATCGACGATCTAATATCAACAATGCCACTTGTATCTGACCCAGATGATTCATGAATAAATGTTTCAATATCTCGACAAATGGGATCTTTTTAGATAAAGAATTGAATAGAGAGGTCGATCGCTCTCTCTACAAGCTATAGCATGGCACTCTGAGGTCAAAAGCTTTTCACAAAGCAAAAAAATTAAGCTCGCACTGGTAATTTTTGTAAGTTTTTCGTGAAAAATGGCAGGTTGGCGCAGGAGAAACCTTGGCAGATTGCTGCCAGCACCAGCTCCAGAATAGAATTTCATGCAGCAGGGCGTACAGACTCTATTTGTATAGCAACCACCCTGACGGTTAGGATATTCTTAATTACTGAAATGCTTGCTTTTCTGGCTTCTGGCTTCTGCCTTTAATATCTGCTAGAGAATGGGATTGCGCCGGCCTTACTCAACCGTTCCGAGTATAAAAAAAGACTCCTTGCGCAAGTGGTGAATTTATAGCGACAAACGATAAAAATTCGAGATTATAAATGCCACAAAATAAGTTAAGATTAGATGAGAACGGTTGAATAAAGATATCTAATGTTGCAGCGACACCCTTGGCCGCAGACAATTGAAGAGGCGATCGCCATTCAAGAACAGCTCCGGTCAGAGGTAATTACCGAAAATCAACGGTCGCCAGTTCGGTATGTCGCAGGCGTAGATGTTGGCTACGACAGTGCAGACAGCGTATCGCTGGCCGCTGTCACAGTTCTGAGCTTTCCCGACTTGCAATTACAGCAGCAAGCAGCAGTTCGCAGTCCGACAGCTTTCCCTTACGTTCCGGGTTTCTTGTCTTTTCGAGAAGTGCCGGCAGTCCTCGACGCTTTAGAAAAGATCAGTTTGAGGCCAGACTTGATATTGTGCGACGGTCAAGGACTAGCTCACCCCCGCAGGTTCGGTCTTGCCTGCCATTTGGGAGTTTTGACAGGAATTGCGACGATCGGAGTTGCCAAAACTAGATTTATTGGAGAACATTCAGAAGTAGGGTTCGACCGGGGCAGTTGGCAGCCCTTGCTGCACGAGGGATCAACCGTAGGCGCAGCGCTAAGGA
>JANYGO010000217.1 GCA_025362325.1 Cyanobacteriota bacterium
TTAGTTTCAAAGACTGCTAGGAAACCCGAAATAAATTGTTCATCTGTCATTGCTAATTTCTCCTTTGATTATATTGTAGTCAGCCGGGGCGGGTTTTTGGGATTTACGGTGTGGTTTCACAGACTGTCGCGAACCCGCCCCGACAGCAATTATATCTATTTTATGCGATATCAAATCACCAATTTCAACAAATTTGTAGGGGCGGGTTCACCGAGATTTCTGAATCAAAACCAACCAACTAATAAACCCGCCCTCCCCCATGCAAAAACCCTTTATCTTATTGCCCAACTGCACAGAAAGCCGCCCAGTGTACGGGAGACTCGTAAGGTTGATAATCCTGTTTGTAACCGCGGCTGTATCTGTCTTGAATTTTCTGTTTGTGTTCGCGACTCAGCAACTGCGACGCTTCCACCCATTCTAGCAAACCTTTGACAGTCACACTCCGCAGCCACAACTGAGACTCCCGCAAAGCAATCGCTACGGGCGGGCGAGTTTCCCCACGAAAAAGTTCGTAAAATTTGATTGTTAAAATCGCTGTAGATACGTCATTCACAGCCCACAATGTACTGAGTACGTTCGTCGCCCCGGCATAGAAAAAACCGCTGGGCAATCCGATATATTCATCTGTGGTATTGTTGATATCGGTCAGCCCGGTTTCGCAGGCTGAAAGAACTACTAAACTGCATTTATTTAACTGCAAGTCGAAGATTTCTATCAGTGTCAAACATTCTGCGATATCGAAGGTTTCGCCCCGGCGGGAACGGATGTAACGGTTTTCTGCCGTGGGAACTCCCCCTAGCCCCCCGTTGTTAAGGGGAGGAGTTTCTTTACTTCCAGTTTCCTCACTTACCAAGGGGAAATCCTCTCCTGTCTCCCCCCTTAGCAGGGGGGGATTAAGGGGGGTTACTTTCGCACCGGCGAGGATTAATGCGGATTTTTCGGGATTGAGAAAGTCGAAAAAGCCGTGACAGGAAAAGTGGGCGATGTCGGCATTTTGCAAGCTGGCAATTTGTTGTTGCAATGCTGTTTTGCTGGCTTGTTGGCGGCTTAATATGTCGGCGGGATTGAAGGATTTGGCAATGGCTTCGACTTCGATGTCGGTGAAGTCTAAATCTTCTGTGGGGTTTTGGATGGCAAACAATCTTGCGGGTGATGTTTCTTCTCCTGTGGGATTTAGGCGCTGGGATAGTTGCAATAGCTGGCAACTGGGGGCGTATCTAATGCCGCCGGGAAAAAGTTCGAGAAGGCATCCGGTTGTTTCGGTATTTTGAATTGTTTTTTTGCCGGTTAAGGCGTGCAGGGGAAATAAATGCAAGTAGCGGAAGGGAACAAAGATTAATTTTTGGCAGTTTTCCGGGATGCGGGCAATTATTTCATCGATGTGGAGAATCTCGGCTAATTTTTCCAGGCGGGTTTCTAGCTGATTTCTCCAATTGTCGTATTTTTCCTCGTCTTTGATGTCATCGATATATTCTTGCTGAAACTCTTTTAATGCTTGCAAGTCTGCATCGGAAGATTGCCAGATATCGGGTTTGGTGGAGTCGCGGGTAATAATGAAAACTTTAAAGTTGTTGTAGGTGATGTACCATTCTAAAATTGCTTCATTTTCAGCTAGCAGGCTGCGAATTTCTGCAAAACTAATCCGCTGTACTTGGCTGGGAAGGCTGCGGGCTTTGTGAAACAATTCTACCAGGTTTCGGGTTTTGCTGCGTTCGACATATTCTAGGGCGGCGGTGGAGTTTTCCATCTCCAGGCAAACTTCTACCATTACCTGATAAATTCTATTGTATTCTTCAGCTAATTTCTGTCTGTCTGCTTCGCCGCCGATAATAATTTCACTCCGCATTAATTCGACTGTCTCGATGGCAGAGTTAAAACTATGATAAGCTGCCGGGAGTTGGGAATTATCCCGGTAGGCAAGTCCGAGATTGTATAATGTTTCAGCATTTTTGATGGGAAAAGCAGATCGGGTACGCACTTCTAAAGAAGCCAGAAAAGCCTCAATCGCCCGTTCCAGATTCTCGGCTTTTTCTTCTCTAATTCTGTCGCTGTAGGCAGTTCCCAAATTATTTTGAGTCATTGCCCATTCAAAGGGAAAATTCTCGCGGGTGTACACTTCTAAAGAAGCCAGAAAAGCCTCAATCGCCCGTTCCAGATTCTCGGCTTTTTCTTCTCTAATTCTGTTGCAGTAGGCATTTCCCAAATTATTTTGAGTCGTTGCCCATTCAAAGGGAAATGCCGATCGGGTGTACACTTTTAAAGATGCCAGATAAGCCTCGATCGCCCGTTCCAGATTCTCGGCTTTTTCTTCTCTGATTCTGTCGCTGTAGGCAATTCCCAAATTATTTTGAGTCATTGCCCAATTTGCGGGAAATGCCAATCGGGTTCGCACTTCTAAAGAAGCCAGATAAGCCTCGATCGCCCGTTCCAGATTCTCGGCTTTTTCCCCTCTAATTCTGTGGCTGTAGGCAGTCGCCAAATTATTTTTCCTCCTTGCCCATTCAAAGGGAAATGCCGATCGGTTTCGCACTTCTAAAGAAGCCAGATAAGCCTCGATCGCCCGTTCCAGATTCTCGGCTTTTCCCCCTCGTATTCTGTGGCTGTAGGCAACTCCCAAACCGTTTTGACACGCTGCCCATTCAAAGGGAAATGCGTCGGGGGTAATAACAGTTAATCCTATCTCCAGACAAGCGATCGCAACTTCTAAATTACTTGCGTGACTGCCTTGCCGCAGATTTTGAAAATCAATATTCAAATCGTATAAAATATTAGCAATCTTGTATGCTTGTTCTGCATCTAAGTTTGCCAGAGTTTGAGTTGCCCAATCTTGTCGCAAATATTGAGCCAAACCATCATCTATTAATTCTAAGTTAGCTTGCAGGATTTCGGTTTCTTCGTCTTGGGGACAGGTGAGGAGAGATTCAATCAGATTTTGATAAGCGGCGCGGCGTTTTTCGTTCATTGCTGACAACCCATGTTTTGATAATTTTACATTGTTTGTGGGGAAAAAGCAAGGGAATCGCAATTTTTTTCGTTGGTGGAGGCGGGTTGATTTAAACTGGCTGCACAATCTCGATTAAATTGTAGCAATCTCAGTCCTCTTCCAGAGGACTTTCGCTATGAGACGGGGGTTTTCAACCCCCGGCGGACTCTGGAACATACCGACAATCTTTCGCATGCAATTGTTTTTGCCATCATCCACAAATCCGCCGGGGAATTAATTCCCCGTCTCATAGCGCAAGTCGGTTGAAACCGACTGAAAAATCTCAATTAAGTGAAGGTCGATCGAACTTCATTTAAGACAGCGGTAGAGGACCGATCGAACTTTCAGCTAATTCGAGAAATTCTTCAGCTTGGGCGATCGAATCTGCTGCTTGATTAGCCGTTACAGCATTAATTTCCCCATAGTCTCCAGCATTTCGCAATTCCTGGGATCTAATTAGGAATTGGTGAAATTTCACAGGTACTCTCCCTGTACGAGCAAATTCTCTGCCAAAGGCGCTGATAACTGCGGAATGTTTGGAAAAAGATAATCCTTCACCCTCTAGAAATGCTTCAGCAATA
>JANYGO010000395.1 GCA_025362325.1 Cyanobacteriota bacterium
GCTCAAAAAAATCATCCAGCACCACAATGGCAAGTATGCGAGTGCACATCAATTGCGGGATTGCCAATATGCGATTGATGCTGGAGACAAAATTTTTGCCCCAGCGATGAAGAGGTTATTATTAAGGGCTTTTATCATCCATCGGCGACGATCAAAAATCGACGATACTAGACTCTTGAGATATCGAACAAATTTACAGGAAAGATTAACCAAGATTTTGAATTTAGTGCCATACCAAAAGGATGGTATCCGGTTACGAAAACGTTACGGTGGGCTGATTGACAATTTATTTCTGTTTCTAGAAGATGGGACAATTCCACCGACGAATAATTCGAGTGAACAGGCGATTCGGATGAGTGTGATATTTCGTCGTGTGACCAATGGCTTCCGTTCGGAATGGGGCCGAGATTTGTTTGCTGCCGTTCGTTCAGTTGTTAATACTGGTAAGCGTCAGGGTTTGACTGCTTATCAGGCTATTCAACAAGCTCTCTCTACTGATGGCTCCCTTTTTTACCCTAGTTGAGCAATTACGCTTACTTCTAGCTTCGCTACGCCGATGAATCAATATTTGTTGGAGTCGCAGGGTTAATGTGACCGATGGCTTACTTCTAGCTTCGCTACGGGCTTTGTTGCGTTTGTCGCCCTTGCGCGATTTCTCGTCACTGGCACTTTCACCAATCCAAATCTTGGAACAGTCGCCAGAGCAGTGCCTCCAAAGCAATGCCGCTGCTTCCCCGGTGCGTAAACCGACGCCAAACTTGAATTATACATAGTCGGCATAGTGGGAGAGTTCAGGTTGCGATGGCTGATGCCCCGCTTCGCTACGGAACTCACGGATAATTTTGCTAATTTCTTCGGCGGTAAACGGCTGCGGTTGTTGGCGTGGTGGCAGAGAAACTTTGATATCCAACCACGGATTTTCATTGGCTAAAGGAAGCATTTTTTTCTTGATTGCCCAGAGCCAACAAGCCTGCATCATGGCGATTCTTTCACGCACTGTCACGGGTTCGAGGCGTGAGCTCAACCATCCCCGAAACTTTTCTGCCATCGTTTCGGAAACATCAGGAACAGATTTGTTTCGGAAAAACTCAGAAACATTGTTCTTTGTTGCTGTGTACTTGGCAAAAGTTTGAGGGCTGAGATTAAGCTGTTTGTAGGCACAGAAGCGATGGAACAGTTCAGTGACGGCTAGCAAGGTCTGTTTTTCTGGTTTATATTTTGCCAGAGTTGCATCAAAATTGTTGCTGGCAATGTCAAGCTCAATCTGCCGAGCCTTGATTTCGGCAGCTTTGCGATTAACGTTAGTTTCGGGCAGCCCGATGTAAAGCCAGAAGCGCTTGCCTTGCCACGACTCCGCTTAGCGGAGTCGTAGGCGTAAGCCGGGGCGTAGCCATCGCGAAAAACTTCAACTCGGACAGTTCCCTTAGACACTGACTCTCCTTTAAAACAAAGCTCGATTTCATCAATCCAAAATCTGTAACCCTGACTGGATATGCGTATCGCTGTTTTATCGCAAAACTTGTCAGGGCTTGTCATATTCTGTCACCCCTAATTGAGAATGTCGAATGCAGGCAAATAACTGTAGAAACAGCAAAACCTCCTCATAGAGAAGGTTTTGTGCATCGGAGCGGCGGGATTTGAACCCACGACCCCTACTACCCCAAAGTAGTGCGCTACCAAGCTGCGCTACGCCCCGACAGCTTTAATATCTTAACATGGAATTCCTGAAAAAGTCAAAAAACTTTTAAAACTTTGGCCGCCTGCACCAAACCGGACGCCGCAGCCGCTGGCCAAAAACCCTCGCCGCGACGGCCAGCATTCAAGATGAACTGCACGCTGTAAGCTTCGGGATAGCCTTCTACCTGCACCCACAGCCACTCACTTTCAGCTTCAATGGCGATTTTTTCCTCGTCCATGAGCTCAGAGGCCATTTGACTGATTGTGGCGGCCAATTGTCCCAGCAACCGGCAAAAATCGTTTAACTCGGCCTCCGTGAGTTCGATCGCCCAACCATCCCCAGCCACCAAACCCTGAAACTCCCGGGCCTCGGGACTCCATCCCAAACGCCAGCCCACACCCGTCTTAATTACACGTTCCATCAAGCGATTTTGGATTTTAGATTGATTAACTGATTGGCTGATTTTAGAACTTACCCGCTGCTGTCGAGAAACCGGGTTTTTCCCGAAATACTTCGCTGCACCCGGCAGATCCGCCAAAAACCCGGTTTCTAGGCCTCGTCCAAGCTTACGGTATCAGCAACTTCGCATCTCCCGGCTGCGGCTGCTGTAGTTCCGGGGAATTCGATCGCCATTGTGGTTTTTCGCCCGCCGCGGGTGTGCGCGATCCGGAAGTCTCGGTAAAAACATCAACCAAAGCTTGAACCAAAGTATCCCGCTGTACTCTATTTAAACTTTGAATAGCAGTGCGATCGCGTTCCATCGGATTCGATCGCAAAACATCCTTTCCCGGATACACATCTTCCACCAAATAATCGGGAGTCGCCCCCAAATAGTCAGCTAAACTCAACTTCCAATCAAAGCGGTAATTCGGTGGCCGTCCCTTTACAAATACATGATATCGAATCAACCGCCCGACTAAAGTATTGGTGGGATCTACTTTTCCGGTTTCCTTAGAAATGTAGTTATTCTCGATCGGCAAATCCGGCAATTTTTCATACACAAATTTCCAAGCATCTTGCACCCTCACTTGCTGTGGCGCCGATTGTTGAGCAACCAGCCCCACCCGCGCCGACGAGGAGTTCCGCAGCCGCGAAGGTTCCAAAGCCAACAGACTCTGTTCGCCCGATTCCAATACCCAACTCAAAAGCGTGAACATCACCACAATCAAAGTAACCAACAGAAAACTTAAGCCCAGCTTTACTTTCTTCACAGTTTTGATAATTTCAAAAATAGCATAATTTTATAAATGTAATCGCCAGCAGATAGAGCAGCTCAATTTAGCTTTTTCATGAGTGCGAACATCCCCACTCGCGCCGAACTACGTAAATCTGCCCCACCGCAAAGCCTATACAAAAGAAACTTGGTTTCTCCTCAGGCGTGCAAGTCTCGTTTGAGAAAGTTTTGAGTTTTGAAGTAACAAAAATTGCGCGCAATTCACCACCCAAAACTCAAAACTCCCCAAGTCTAGATATCTCCGATAATTTCCGGCTGAGTCAGCTCATCCGACATCTCAAATATCGCCCGCATCACAGGCTTCATCATTTGAGTGTCGTCCATATTCTCAAAATCTTCATAGCGACGGCGTTTTGCGCGGTTCGCCACCTGCACCGTAATCCGATAGCGGTTGGATGCAGCAGCGATCAACTCTTCCGCCCGACGGGTTAGCTGAGTTGAATCGAAGGTTGGACGCTTAACCATGAGATTACCTACTTTATCTAATGTTACATTCTAGTCTAGTATGTCAAGATTCATAAATTCTTAACTGAGTAACATTGCTTATGCAGGCAACAACAGCCTATTCCTCTGGTCACTTGCATCGGGTAACTTCTCATCCCCTGAAATTGGTTGCTTTTGGCGACAGCTTAATCTACGGTTTCGGCGACGGTGTAGGCGGGGGTTGGGTAGAAAGATTGCGGCGCCAGTGGATGTTACCGGAGAGTGCAGGACACGTTTTATACAATTTGGGCGTTCGGGGCGATCGCGCCTATCAAGTCGCCCAGCGGCTCGAAAACGAGTTTCGCCACCGGGGCGAGCTCAGAAACCGCGTCCCAGATGCGATTATTCTTTCCGTAGGCCTCAACGATTCGGCGAGGGTGCAGTCGCTTACCGGGCGCAATTATACTGATTTTGAACATTTTAAAACAGTTTTGGATAATTTGTTAAATTTATCGCAACAACTTTGTCCGGTGATATTTGTCGGCATGGTGCCGGTGGATGAAAGCAAAATGCCTTTTCAAGATTGTTTGTACTACAATCACGCCGACCAATATCGCTATAAAGAAGCCACAAAATTAGCTTGTCAGTCGCGGGAGATTCCCTATTTAGATATTTTTGACAAATGGATCGATCGCGGTAATATTTGGTGTAGTTCTTGTCTAACTTTGGATGGTCTTCATCCCAATGCAGTCGGCTATCAATCTTTATTTGAAGATGTGACAAGTTGGGAACCCCTAGCTGCTATTAGTCATTAGTCATTGGTCATTGGTCATTAGTCAGTTGTCATTAGTCATTAGTCATTAGTCATTAGTTAGTATAGGATGCACGGCTAATCAAGAAACCGGGTTTTTTCACAGAAATACTTCGTCGCAGCCCGCAGTTGCGGTAAAAAACCCGGTTTCTGGGCACCCGTGTGTCCCTTCACTTACCCCAAAAGCGATATTCTGCGCAATTCCTGTATCAGCTCCAGGTAGATAAGGGAGATAAGGAACATAAGCATTTTAAGCATTTTAAGCATTTTAACACCTACAAATTAGCATAAAAATATTTGTTTTAAAAGACCGTATCTTCCCAGCGCCAGAAATAAAAACATTTAATAATGATGACATCACTGAGCACAAGAGCAAGCTAGGCAAAAATCAATCAACGATCAAGAGCCGGACAAAGGCTGGCTTTTTTCTCAATAAAAAAAATGTGTAAATTGGAGAATCAAAAATGTCTGTATTTCCACGCATTCAAGTCGGCACATCTGTTTTATTAACATTGGCAACCGTTGCCGGAACCGCCGCGCCGATGCTAACGCCCGCGCCTGCTTTTGCTCAAACAGCTTTTTCGGATGTTAATAATAATTACTGGGCAAAAGACTTTATTCAAGATTTGTCAGAAAGAGGAATTATTAAGGGTTTTCCCGATCGCACTTTCCGCCCGGATGCACTGGTAACGCGGGCTGAATTCGCCGCCATGATCCGTTCTGTGAAAAAGGCCAAAACCCGCGCTGCTGTAAGTTTTGCGGATGTTCCGTCTAATTTTTGGGCGCGGGGGGCGATCGCAGAAGCTTACGAAATGGGATGGATGTCTGGCTATCCCGGCAATGTTTTCAGGCCAATGCAGCAAATTCCTCGCGTTCAAGTTGTAGTCGCTTTAAATAACGGGCTGGGCTATGAGCCAGCGTGCAATTTTCAAGATGTTCTCAGCTACTATAACGATGCGGGTGAAATTCAAAGTTATGCTGTCAAAAGCGTGGCGGCTGCTACTGAAAAACAGTTGGTTGTCAGCTATCCCAATCCTAAATCTCTCAAACCCAACCAGTCAGCAACGCGGGCTGAAGTAGCTGCTTTTATCTACCAAACATTAGTCAGTACCAATCAAGCAAAAGCAATTAATTCTCCTTACATTGCTAAGATTGATATTGGCCAGAGTGTTGCTGTAAAAATCCCCAGCGGGGTGACTATTCCCATCGAGTACGCCAAAGGCAAAATTTTGCTCGCCCCCAATGACAAGTCTCCGATTACTTTGACTGTGGCTGCGGATATCGCGGGGAATAATGGCAAAGTGCTGATACCCGAGGGCTCGAAAATTAGCGGCGAATTGCGATCGACTTCTGAGGGTGTTCAGTTTGTGGCCCAAGAATTAAGTATCATCAACGGTAGCAGAGTGCCTCTGAATGCTACTTCACAAGTGATTACTCGCAAAGAAAGTGTGACTAAGGGCGTGAATGTTGGTAATCTGATTAAGAACACGGCTTTGGGTGCAGCAGCGGCGGCGGCGATTGCAGGAGTTACGGGCGATCGGGCGATCGCCACTGAAGAGGTACTCGGTGGCGCAGGAATCGGGACTTTAGTTGGGGTATTTTTGGGTCGAGATAAAGTTGATTTATATGCTGTTAATCCTGATACTGATTTAAATTTGCTGTTGAATTCTGACTTAGTATTTGGTACTGCAAACACAGGCATTTGTAGCGCTCGATAGAAGGAAGTTCGGCAGCGGATGAGTGTAACGGATGTAACGGATTTAACGGATGTCAGTGACGCACGCTGATCTCAGAAACCCGGTTTCTTTGGAGATTTTTTGTTACTAAACCCAAAACTCGTAGAAACCGGGTTTCTAGCCTAAGAGTGCAGAATTCCTATAACTTGGAATTTCTAGGAACATCCCAAACTTTCTCGCGTAGAAACTCCCGTCACTGGATTGATACCATCTGCTTTTTCGCACATTATTGTTACTTGATAAGCGTCGATAATCGCGTCAGTAAAATCAGCGCCGGAAATTGCAGCATCAAAAAACCGAGTTCGAGTCATAATTGCTTCGGTGAAATTAGCATTCGTCAAATTAGCGCCGTCAAATGTAATTCTATCAGCCAATGCACCGGAGAGATTCGCGCCTGATAAGTTGGCATTCAGCAAGACTCCCTTAGTCAAAATCGCATTGGTTAAATCAGCGCCTTGAAAGTTGGTTCCCCGCATTTCAGCAGCGACGAATGTTCCGCCCGCTAAGTCAGAATTCGAGAAATCGCGATCGGACAAATTAATATTTGTATAATTAATAATTGTTTTCGGCAGTGCAAATGCCGGAGTAGCACTCAGCAGTACCCATCCAAAAGCCAACACTAAACTTAAAATCAGGCTCAGGAAAATTCGGAATACACTTTTCATAGATATGACACTCATGGTATTTGACTAATAACTAATAATATTATGTCCGAAGAGAGCGATAAACGTAAAATTGGTTTGTAGTGAGGACTTTAGTCCTCTTCCAAATCAGAGGACTAAAATCCTCACTACAAACCAATTTTGACTAATTAAAATCGCTTTACCCAATCTTCCCCGACGCGAATTGTCAAGTCTGACTCGATTTCACCAGTAGAAGATGCTTCAATTTTACCGTCGCCTAGCACTTTTTGCAGGAGATTTGCTGCTTCTAAATCGCCTTGCTGCACAATAATTTGACTTTGACGCTGCTTGTCGGGCCAATCCTGGACTACAGATACATTGGAAAATCTCTTTTTCCTGAGAAATTCAGCGACTGTTTTGGCGGTTTTCGGGTTGCTAGAAGCGTTTTGGACGGCGATTTTGAGGTTGCTGGGCGAAACGGACTGGCTGGGATTGGGAAATCTGCCTTGTGCAAAGTCCGGCACGCTTTGCTTGAAATATTGTGTCAGAATCCGATCGCGCCCAGCAGCATCTAAAATCCAATAACTCCTCAAATCCCCTTGTGCTGAGCTAGAACGTCCCGGCAACATTACCATTTTAAAATGGTCTCGCTCCAATTGCAAACCGAAATTGGCGATCGTCAATATTTCCTCAAAATTTAAGTTTGTATCCACATATTTTTGCATCAATCGCACAATTTCCGGCAAGCGCACCAATACCTCTGGACTTGCGAGGCGGTTCCGCATAGCTTGAATTAAAGATTGCTGTCGCTGAATGCGGCCGATATCTCCTAAACCGTCATTGCGAAATCGAGCAAATTGTTCTGCTTGTTCTCCGTTGAGAGTTTGCCATCCCTGTGCTAAGTTTATTTTTAACTTTTGAGCGGTATCTGTATAGGACATGGCGCGAGGTACAAATACCTCAACTCCGTCCAACAAATCGACTAATTCCCGAAACGCACTGCTGCTGATTCGCGCGTATCTTTCAATTGTCGCATTGTTCAGCATACTGCTAACCAATCGCGTCGCCAAAACTGCTCCTCCTCTGGCGTTGGCTTCGTTAATTTTGCTGAAGCGAATTCCGGGAATTTCGACTTTAGTATCTCGCGGAATTGAAAGCAAACTAATAGATTTATCTCTGGGATCGAGGTGGAATAAAAGTATTGTATCGCTGCGGCCGTTAAAAATTTTACGGGAATTGGCGGCAGCTTCGGGCACGCGGTCAATTCCCAGGATCAATATATTAACTGGCCGCGATAGGCGGTATCCCGGACGCTTGGATATATCGTTAAAGCCCGTAGCGTCTAGGACTTTGCTAATAATTTGCGGTTCCACGGGGGCGAAGAGGGCGGTAATTGCCCCGATTCCTGCGGAGATGGCAGCGGTGAAAATTAGGAAAAGTAGCCAAAATATATACAGGGTTATTTTAGGCTTTTTTCTGGATTCGCGATCCACTGGTTTAACAAAGTTTCTTTTAAAAATTGACAAGTTTTTCATTGACTTGCTGTTGATTATTGCAGTTTTTCAGCTTTGCAGTAAAACTTGGGCGGTGCTTCTGCAAAGTATTTGAACAAAGCCGGACACAGCCAGCCTTCCATATTTTGGGTTTCCCACCGATACCAGTTACCGCCGTATTCTGCTTTAAACCACAGCATTTCTGCTTGATATCCGGGAAATGGATTTGCTGAAAATAAAAGTCGGAAACCTTGAGCGGCATTGGGAATGTCTGCGACGAGCACGTTAATCATTTCGGGGACGCCCTCAACAAATGGTTCTCGGACAAGTCCGACTCGCTCGTCGTCAAAAACCCAGGTGTACTGTTGGCGATAGGGGTAAATTACCATCATGGCATTTGACATGGTATTCTCCTATTTTAATTTTGTTTTTTTTTGCGGCAAATGTAAGTCTTGATACCATTATATTCGGTGGCGCGGAAGTTGTGTAAAATCGGATTTGAGCGCCCTGTTTTAATACCTATTTAAAAAAAATGCTACAACTCTTAATCTTATGCCGATTCTTAAAAATCGCCGTTCTCCGCACTCCTCACGGCAATGCCGTCTCCCTACAGACGCTCGCGTGTAATTTATAGGTTCCGACACTTTTCAGAATTCCTATTGGTTGCTCGATTTTATGTAAAAAATTGCTATTTTATAGATAATTAAATATGATTTATTGTAGTATTTTATGAGTACAATATGCCGATATTATAAATAACAATTATTAGGTTAGTAGTAAGGACTTTAGTCCTGATTTATTGATGGGAGAGGACTGAAGTCCTCACTACGAACCTCTGAATGTTTTTAGTTAGGTGTTAGATTTTTTGGTGGCAGAATACGCTGAAATTCCTGTGAGTTCGACTAGCGCTTTAGCCAAATATTCATATTGCGGCAAAGTATTGTAAAACTGAGCGGAAATCCTCACCAATCGCTTGCTAGAATCCGGCCAAGGAATCACCGGCACTTCTATTTTAAAAATCTGCCACAGCGCCTCTTGTAAAGGTGGAATTCCTCCGGTTGCAACTGCATCAGATTTGTCATCTAGCAGCGGTACAACTGCCATCGAACCAACCATTTCATCGGGACAAGGCAGCGGCAAATCTAATTTATCTGCCAATATTTGTCTCCCAGCCAATGCCAAAGCATGATTTTTTGCCATCAATTCCGGCCAGCCGCCACTCAACAAAGAACCCATAAAATCAATGGCCACAGGTACGCACAAATAGGGACTCGGATCGACTGTTCCCATCCAGTCAAATTCTAATTGAAAGCGCGATTTGTCAGCGCGCGGCGAGTTGGCACCGTGACTGATAGTAGTTGGGCGAATGCCGTCTTGTTTGTCGCGCCGCACGTACAAAAAGGCCGCACCTTTCGGGGCGCACAGCCATTTGTGGCAATTTCCTGTATAGTAAGCTGCGCCAATTTCCTCTAAATTCAGCGGTAGCATTCCCGGCGCGTGAGCTCCGTCTACTAATACGTCTACGCCGCGGTTTGCTAATTCGCCGACTAACTGTTTGATGGGAAAGATTAAACCTGTTTGGCTGACAATATGGTCTAGTAAGGCTAATTTTGTTTGGGGCGAAACGCACTTAATTATTGCTTCAATAATTTGTTGGGGCGATTCAATGGGAAATGGTACTTCTGCGACTATTATTTTGGCGCCTGTGCGCTCTGCGATAAAATCAAGAGTGTTGCGGCAGGCGTTGTATTCCTGATTTGTAGTTAGCAATTCGTCGCCCGGAGCAAAAAAGAGCGATCGCAAAATTGCATTGACTCCCGTCGTCGCATTTGGCACAAATGCCAACTCTTCCTCACTCGCACCGATAAATGCGGCTAATTGATTTCTGGCATTGTCTAACAGCGGCTCAAATTCCCGCATCAAAAAGCGCAAAGGTTCTCTTTCCAGTTGTTCTCGAAAACTGGTTTGCGCTTCTAGTACGGGAATGGGACAGGCACCAAAGGAGCCGTGATTGAGGAAAGTGATATCGCGATCGAGTAACCAGTGTTCTGAGTTCATTAGTAATTAGTCATTAGTCATTAGTCATTGGTCATTAGTCATTAGTCATTAGTCATTGGTCATTGGTCATTGGTCATTGGTCATTATTGATTAGTCATTGGTCATTATTCATTGGTCATTGGTCAACCCAACGGCCGCGCAAGCTGTCAACTGTTAACTGTCAATTGTCAACCGTTACCTATTTTACCTTTTAATTGCTCAAACTCTTCTAGTGTATTGCAATTGGATAACATTATTGCTTCTCTTTCCCCTACGGGTAGAGGGATTGCTTGAATTTGATTTAACCACTCTTGAAAGGAACGTCCTCCTTTGTCAATAAAACTTTGCAAACTGGGTAGAGATTGTGGGCGGTAGAAGCCACACAAGGGTTCCCAGCGGGCTTTTTGATAGGGCACAACTGCTAAGGTAGATGGGGGAAAATCTGTTAGGTGACTCGCCCAATTCTGGATAATCTGGGCATCCAACAAGGGCAAATCGCAAGCTAAGAGTAAAATCCAGTCGGCGGCAATTTCTGTCAATCCTTGAGTCAATGCGACTAAGGGCCCGGAGCCCGGATTGTACTCTACCAGAAATCGGGATTGTTGGGTTATGGTCGATCGATAGCGATCGGGCCAAGCAGTCAAAACATACACTTGTGGCGTTACCGCTTCTGCAACCTCAAACGCTCGCTGCAACAGGCTTTTACCCTCAATTTCCAGTAGAGCTTTGTCCGTACCCATCCGCGAACTTTGACCGCCTGCGAGTACAATTACTGCAATTTTTTGATTAGTCATTGGTCATTAGTCATTAGTCATTGGTCATTAGTTAACGGTTAACGGTCATTAGTTAACGGTTAACGGTTAACTGTCATTAGCACCACACCTGATGATTCACTCTCAAATCAAACCAGTAACGGCTTTGCTAACTTCTTCAAGTTTTTGCACGACTTCACCGCTGCTTAATAAGCTTTCTGCCTCAATTAAACCCGAGTTCATGTCCAAACAAACTCCGCTGCGCCACAGATAAAATCCGCCGTTCCAGATGGCGGACTGCATCAATTCTGAGGGTTTTCCTAGCAACACTTCTTGCATTTGTTTCAATAACTCAGATGCTGATTCAAAGGCGGGATTTGTGCTGCTAAAACCGTAATCTCCGTGGGCTAAAAGCACTCGCTCGAACTCAGCGCCCGGCTTAGCAACGCCTATAATTGCAGTTCGATCGCGCGGCAAGTCGCAGCTTCCCTCCAATCCTTTGACTGTGGTATAATTTTTGACTCCTCGCAACTCAAAGGCTTTTTGAAACATACCTTCTGTCGGCGGGTGCACGTAGCCGGAGATGACGTTAACGTCGCCGGCGCACGGACACCACATCAACTCCATTGTCGCAAAAGGCGGCCGTTTTCCGATTTCGCGGCGGTAGGGCACTAAACTTGCGGCTTGAGGGAAATGCTTGGGAAGGTAAACAAAACCTAAACCGGTACTGTCAAAAACTTGCTGGACTTTTTCTAAACTAAGTTTTCTCCAGTCAATTCCCAAACCGCGCCAAATTTCTATCAGGGGAATGCCTTCTTTCGTTGGCATGATATCGCCCCCGTGCATGACGGCTGGAACGCCAGAGGCGGCTAAAATTAGGGCGGTGATTGGGCTAATTGGAGCGGTGCGCGATCGCCCGTCGTAGGCAACTCCAAACACGGCAACGCTAGATACTGCAAACCCTTTTTCTCGGTTTGGGGGAGCAAGAAGAGGCCCCATTTCTTCATAAGCATCGAGCATTCCGGCTAATTCTTCGCCGGTGGGTCGTTTGATGCGGTGGGAAATCATGAAAGCTCCGATTTGAGCCGGTGTTGCTTCTCCCAGCAGCATCATCCGCGTGGCTGCTGCTGCTTCGGCTCGAGTTAAGTTTTCTCCTGTGTGTACTCCGCTGCCTATTTTTCGCAGCAATTCTCTAAATTCGTTACTCATAATTCTTGTAATTGGTAGTTGGTCATTAGTCATTAGTCATTGGTCATTAGTCATTGGTCATTAGTCAACCCTTCTCTTTCGCAAGCTGTCAACAGTCAACAGTCAACCCTTCTCTTTCGCAAGCTGTCAACAGTCAACAGTCAACAGTCAACAGTCAACAGTCATTGGTAACGCCCTAAAATCTCAAATCTCAAATCTCAAATGGTATTAATTCCCGGATTTTCCTACCTTGATTACATCAAATGGTGGTACAAATTCGCGTACCAGATTCCAGAAATGGGCGATCGGGGGAATTTGCATCCGATCGTGAGTTGTCACTAAAACCACTTCGCGAGTCCAAGTCGGATCGATCGCCGATTGACCGATCGCCGAAACCTTGGAATTTGCGCTTTCTTGGGCGATCAACCGAATTGCTAAAGTGCGATCGCCCACAGCGTCCATCAAAGCTGAATGCGGCAGCAAAGCAATCAATTCTCCCTGGCGCACCACACCCCGAAAAGCATCAAGAGTGTTGAGTTCCAAAACAGCATGAAGTTTAGCACCGATGCGTCCGAATTGCTCTTGTACCATCCGCTGCATTCCGTACCCGTCCTTAAACACCACTTGCGGGTAACAAATCAATTCCGGCCAAGGTACTCGATCGTACTGGGCCAGGGGATGATTCGCCGCCATCAATACCTCGATCGGCTCATTGTAGAGCACCTCAACCAACATTTCCGGGGCTTGAGTAAAATAGCGGTTGTTCATCACCACTGCGATGTCCACCAAACCGTCTTTGAGGACTTTCAGAGCTCGATCGCTCCCCAAGGAAGTCACCCGCAACTGCACGTTAGGATAGTCGTGGCAAAACCTTTGCAGCACAGGTGGCAAATAAGCAGCGCAAACCGAGTGAATCGCCGCCACGCACAGTTCCGGCTGCTTTCCCGCCAGCAAGTCTCCCAATTCTTCAGCAGCATTTCGCCAAGTCTGACAGATTTTGCGAGCGTGAGGTAACAGGCGTTCCCCTCCCACAGTCAGCTTCGTGTGGGCGGTGCGGTGAAACAGCGACAAACCTACTTCCGCTTCTAGTCCCTGCACTTGACGGCTAATAGTCGATTGCGTAACGCCGCACTTCCTGGCAGCTTGCTGAAAGCTACCGGTTTCAGCAACTGAAAGAAATGCTTGAAGCTGCTCTAAGCGCATGGATGTTTAATTCGAGATGGTTTCAGACATTTTTATCGAGGATCATCAGATACCTTAACCGATTTAGTAGAAGAATTTAGTAGATTTTGATACAGTACAGATTAGTTTTGATTCCGGGGCTCTTCCTTGCCAAGGCATTAGCAATTGACACTGCCCCGTCAGAAAGATGCGGGCTGCTTGGCTGTTTCTTTGTGTATTATAAAACTTTATTAAGTTTGTAAACAGTAGTAAGCAATGGTAGTATCATATAGTCAGGAAGCTCAACTGAGAGAATGATTGCGCTCGTTAAAAAATGGAGAGTCTGAATGCAACTAGCAGAGAGACACATCATTAAATCCACAGAACCTCGTTTTGCTCCGATCGATAAATTAGCCTTTTAATCAAAAAATCTCTACAATGCTGCCAACTACGTTATCCGCCAAAACTTTGTATATGGATGGGGATATCTGAATTACAACAAAATGGATAGGTTGATGAAATCTCATCCAGCATATAAGGCGTTACCAGCCAAGGTAAGTCAACAAATTTTGATGATATTGGACAAGAATTGGCAAGGTTTTTTTGAAGCCATTAAACTTTACAAAACTGAGCCAACAAAATTTAATGGACGCCCAAAAATACCCAAGTACAAAGATAAAATTACAGGACGAAATATTCTCATTTATACGATTCAGGCGATTAGTAGCAAGCAATTGAATAAAGGAATTATCAAGCTTTCAGGTACTAATATTTTCATTAAAACCCAGGTAAAACCTCTTCAGATTTGTCAAATTAGATTGGTTCCCAAATGCGATTCCTATGTAATAGAGGTAATTTATAATGCTTGTACTGAGCCCAGTCGAAGTGAACCGGAGTCCACCGTCAATGAAAACCAAAAAGAGTCTCTAGCTAGTATTGATTTAGGATTGAATAATTTAGTGGCGTTAACTTCAAATCAGCCGGGATTTCTTCCTTTACTGATTAACGGGCGACCAATGAAATCAATTAATCAATTCTATAACAAGCGTAAAGCACATCTACAATCTCAATTAAAAGGTCTGCGTAAAACCTCATCACGCATTCAGCGCCTAACTCGTTGTCGAAACCAGAAAATCGATAATTACTTGCACTCATCGAGTCGTTCCATCATCAATATTTTAAGAGAAGGAAAGATTGGGACTCTGATAATTGGTAAAAATGTAGAATGGAAAAACGAGATTAATTTGGGGAAACAAACTAATCAGAGCTTCGTAACAGTTCCTCATGCTCGATTGATTGAGATGTTGGAATATAAGGCTGCATTGGTTGGAATAAGAGTGATGGTGCAGGAAGAATCATATACTTCTCAATCCAGTTTCCTGAATTTAGACCCGATTCCTGTTTACGGGGAGAATGGTGCTGATTATGTCAAGTTTTGTGGTAAACGAATTAAGAGAGGATTGTACAAAACATCGAGCGGTCGATTAATTAACGCCGATGTTAATGGCTCTTATAATATCTTAAGAAAAGCAATCCCAAATGCTTTTAGCACTCTTGATAGGGAGCTGCGTACTTGGGCCAAGGCGGGTTAATCCGCTCGAAGTGAAAGCGAAAGGGGAGGGACTTCATGCCTCCCACGTCATCCAATAAATGACTATACTTTTACAAGCTATAAACTAGGAATTAGCGGGTCAGCAACACAAGTGCAACTACGATCGACGATCGCACAGGAAAGCCGAAATGCTGCAATTATCTCTTAAGATTATGTCATTTAACCACAATTTTATTCCCGAAGGTGGATGTTGCCAGTGGCAACCGCAGTTAATGGGACTGGAGGCGGTCAGCGATTTGTTAATTGCCTTGGCTTGTTACTCAATTCCAGCGATGCTGACATACTACTTTGCCTGGAATCCGCAGCGGGACGTGCCTTTGAGCAAGGGGTTTGTCCTATTGGGAGCCTGGTTTTTCTGCACCGGCACAACTCACCTGATGCAGGTTTGGATGCTGGCGCATCCGGGCGAATGGCTGTCAAGTTCGATCGCCGTTGTTACCGCTGTCATCTCTGTGTGGGCTGTAGCGTCCTTGATACCCTGGGTTTCTCAAATGTTGGCTTTGGCTGGGGCGGCCTCTTTACCAGCAAATACAGCGCTCTCAACTGAAAAGGTCGATCGACCGCAAACAAACTCTACAATTACGGGTTCCGCCACCTCTCCAATAACCGAACTCCAGCAAATTAACCAGCAATTGCTCTCGGAAATAGCGCAGCGCGAGCGAGTCGAGGAAATCCTGTTTGACACTGTAGGCCAACTGCAAGAAAGCCAAGAACGGTTCCGCGTTTTTCAGGAATTATCCCTAGACGGATTTAACGTGTTCCGCAGCATTCGCGACGGCTCCAAAATTGTGGATTTTGAATGGGAATACGTCAATCCCGCAGCGGCAAAAATTCAGCAAAGCACCCCGGGCGAATTAACCGGCAAGCGATTGCTGCAAGTGCTGCCCGGCCATCAAGATAACAATTTGTTCGACAGTTACGCGCAAGTTGTAGAAACAGGAATTCCCCTCGATACCGAGATTTCTTACAACAGCGAAGGGATTGCCGGCTGGTTTCGGATTATGACCGTTAAATTGGGCGACGGCATTGCTATTTCTTTTAGCAATATTACTGGGCGCAAGCAAGTAGAAGCATCCCTGCGCGACGCGCTGCAAAAACTCACTTCTCATTTTGAAAATACGCCTTTAGCGGTGATAGAGTGGGATGATAAATTTCGCCTCAGCGGGTGGTCGCCGGCGGCCGAGAAGATTTTTGGGTGGAATGCAGCAGAAGTTTTAGGCAAGCATTTTAGCGAATGGAAATTTATAAATGAGGGCGATGCTGAAAATGTACGATCGGCAATAGCTAGTTTACAAAACCAAGAGGCTCGGTGCAATGTTGTTCGCAACAGCAATTATGATAAGTACGGTTCGCTGCTGCACTGCGAGTGGTACAATTCGGCTTTTTACAGCGAGTCGGGACAGTTGATATCGGTGCTGTCTCTGGTTTTGGACGTGACGGAACGCTTTAACTTTATGGAAGTTTTGCGACAGTCTGAGGAACGGTTTCGGATTGCAGCAGAAAGTGCCAGCGATTTGATTTACGAATGGGATATCGAGACCGGCATCGTGCTGTGGTTCGGTCACGTAGACGAACATTTGGAGTATGAAAAAGGCGGATTTCCGAGGACGAGAGCAGCTTGGAACAGTATCTTGCACCAGATCGACCGCGATCGAGTCATAGCCGCGGTCGATCGGTATTTGAGCGCGCCAGACAGTTCTACCGCCCGATTTTTTCAGGAATACCGCGTGCAGTGCAAGCGCGGCGGCTGGCTCCACTGGATCGATCGGGGCAAAGCATTGTTTGACTCTCAAGGCAATCCCTACAAATGGATCGGCGCGATTAGCGACATCAGCGATCGCAAAGAAGCCGAAGAACAGCGGAATCTAGCCTTGGCGCGAGAACAGGCCGCCCGCCGCGAAGCCGAAGCCAGCGAACACCTTTACCGCGTCCTCGCTGAAGCCATCCCGCAAATAGTTTGGACTGCTTTGCCCGACGGCTGGATTGACTACTACAACCAGCGCTGGTTTGAATATACCGGCATGACCCTAGAGGAAACTCAAGGCTGGGGGTGGCAGCCAGTCCTGCATCCAGATGACGTGGAAAACTGCCTAGAACGCTGGAATAGCTCAGTGCAGACGGGGGAGACTTACGAGGTGGAATACCGCTTTAAACGCGCATCTGACGGGGCTTACCGCTGGCATCTGGGTCGGGCAATGCCCGTGCGGGACGCTGAGGGGAAAATCATCAGGTGGTTCGGGACTTGCACGGATATTGACGATCGCCAGCGAGCGACCGCCACAGCGGATTTGCGCGCGCGAGCTTTGGCTTTGCTGTCGTCAGCTTCCCTGGATTACCAGGAGGCGCTGCAAGGTTTGGCAGATTTAGCAGTGCCGGGGCTGGGGGATTGGTGCTGCGTGCATTTAATCGAGCCGGACGGTTCGATCCGCTTGCAAGCCGTTGCTCACTCAGATCCGAGCAAAGTCGCTCTGCTGTGGCAAATCGACCGCCGCTTGCCCGTAGACCCCCAGGGACGCCACGGAGTAGCAAAGGTGCTGCGGACTGGGGGGTCGAAGCTGTACCCAGAAATACCCGACTGGGCGATCGAGGCGGTGGTGTCGGACAGGGAACTGCTGAAAGTGCTGCGCTCCCACACCCCGCTGTCGGCAATCTGCGTGCCCCTGATGGCTCGCGGGCGGACGCTGGGAGCGATTTCGCTGCTGTGCGGGGAGTCCGGCCGCCGCTGCGAGCACGCCGATTTGGTTTTGCTCTCGGATTTGGCGCGGGATGCGGCGGTGGCGATCGACAATGCGCGGCTTTACCGGGAAGCGGCGGAAGCCAACCGGATTAAAGACGAGTTTTTGGCAACGCTTTCTCACGAGTTGCGGACGCCTCTGAACGCGGTTGTCGGCTGGGCTCAGATACTGCGGCAGCGCAAGTTGAGTGAGGAAAAAACGGCTGTGGCTTTGGAGACGATCGAGCGAAACGGGCGGTTGCAGACTCAGATGATTGAGGATTTGCTGGACGTTTCCCGGATTGTGAGCGGCAAAGTGTGTTTGAAGCTGTCCCCGGTGAATTTGGTGCGGACTGTAGAAACGGCCGTGAAGGCGCTGAGCCCTGATGCTGAAGCTCGGGGAGTTGAATTGGCGAGTTTTTACGGCGAAGGGGTGAGCGCCGTGAGGGGCGATGCTACTCGTTTGCAGCAGGTGGTGTGGAATTTGCTCTCAAATGCGATTAAGTTTACGCCGCCCGGAGGTCGCGTGGAAATCCGGCTCTCGGAGGATGGGGAACCGGGAGGAGCTGGTAGCGCCCTGTTGTCTCCCCGGTTTCCGGTTCACTCTGTGGCGATCGCCATCAGCGATACGGGAATTGGCATCAGCAGGGAGTTTTTGCCGTTTGTGTTCGATCGCTTCCGCCAAGCTGACAGCACTTCTACGCGCAATTACGGGGGCTTGGGACTGGGATTGGCGATCGTCCGCCATCTCGTGGAACTCCACGGCGGCACTGTCTGGGCCGAAAGTCCCGGGGAAGGACTCGGCTCGACTTTCGGAGTGCGGCTGCCAATTTAGCCAGTTGTCAGTTGTCAGTTGTCAGTTGTTAGTCGTTAGTTGTCAGTCAACAGTCAACAGTCAACACTCAACAGTCAACACTCAACAATCAACAAGACTAATTCTCCTGCCATTCTTGCAGGGCGATCGCAATTCCCTGTTTCAATCTTGGTTCAAGACTTTCTTGCTTGACTAAACTTTCTAATTGCTGCCGAACCCCGCCCCCACCGAGCCGTTTGAGTGCTGCCGTGCAGTGCAGCCTGACACTGTTGTCGCTGTCTGCTAACAGTTGAATCAGCACATCTAGCGCTCTGATATCTCCTAATTGTCCTAACGCTAAAGCTAAAGATTGTTTGATTTTGGCCGACTGCACGGCGGGATGATTGCTTTCGATCAAACCGATCGCAATTTCAGCAGCTTTGGTTTTTAATTCCGGCTTTTCCACTCGCCCTAAAACAGTGACAATCTCTTGACAAACAGCAGGATTAATGTTATAAACTTGCAAATTTTCGTCAGCAGTTAGCAATCGCTCGGTATTGGTCAATTCGCCCGGTTCTGCGTTGACAGCCGATCGCCCGCTCAGAACAATTTGCAAATATTCTAAAGCGGCTGCGGTTTCGCTCCTGATCAGGGCGCGCACGGTTTCGATTTGCAATTCCAGGGGAGTTGCGGGCGATCGCAGCAATTCAAATAAAGCCGCCGCCGCAGCATCGGTTTTCAATCGCCCAAGAGCGATCGCAGCTTCCTGACAAACTTCTAAACGGATATCCCAAAGCAAAGGTTTCAGCAAGCTAACTAAATCTAATTCTGCATCTAAATAGGCGCGAACCCCGAGAGCTCGCACAGCTTCTTTTCTGACTGCTGTCGCCGGATCTTTGAGCGCCGCTACCAGTACCGGCGGGATGCGGGAGTCGTGAAAACTGCTCAAAGCCTCGATCGCCGCCGCCCGCACCGCAACTTGAGAATCTCCGACTACAGTCAACAGCGGTGCGATAATTTCGGTGCGCCGAATTTGCGCGAGTGCTGCTGTCGCAAACTGTCGCGAGTCTTCTTGTAGTAGGAGATTTGCTAGGGATTCTATGGCCCTCGGGCCGAAATTCCCGAGGGTTTCCGCTGCAATTGGGCTCAATTCTTCGTCGGAATTGTTGACTAATTTGACTAAAGCTTGAATCACTTCCGGGCCATCAAACTTTCCGAGAATGCGGGCGGCGAACCACCGGGGCTCGGTGTCTGCGTCTTCGTCTTCGAGCACCGCAATCAAAGGTGCGATCGCGCCATTTCCCAGATTGGGCAATACTTTAGCAATTTCCCAGCGGTCTTGAAAATCCCCCCATTCTAAGGCTTGTATTGCTAAACTGACAGCCTGCTCTAAAATCTCTTCTTCCGGCTGCTGACTGCGGTTGGCTGTCACTTGCTGCAAGCATTCGACTAAAAGAGGCCAGTTTTGGCGATCGGCAGCGACTTGCGCTTGTTCTAAAATATTAGACATAATTTTAATTTAGCTTTGATCGAAAAGCGAGATTGTTTGCTGCTGGCCCAGAGCCGGAGGTATTTTTTAGCAATTTTTTGCTAGGACTATCAATTATTTGAGATTAATGTCAATCTACCACAAGCGGTAAAATCTAATTAAATCATTTGCTTGTTACCAGGCAGAACCTGCTAACCTAGAGCCGGAGGCTCTGCCTCCTTTTATCTCACAAATTACAGCAGAGAGGACTGTAGCAGGTGCTTAAGTTATTAAGTTTTCGATCCTTAACTCATTAACCGGTACTGTTATTAGTTTAAAAAACTAAATTCGCAGTTGAGTAGAAGTTGAGATAATTGCTGTGATTGCGAGCGAAAAATCAGAGGAATAAAGTCCGAACGATCAAACTAAACTACCATCAATAATCGCCTCCAGCGCCGTATTGCCACGCTTCAACCAATCGGTGAAAATAGTATTGCTGTTCCGGCGCTAAATTTTTAAACTGCGGTTCTACCGCTTTTCCCAACGGCTGCAATCCCGTATAAATCCCTAAATTTACATAATGAACCATCCAATCGAGCAAATTAGCTATTCCTACCTGCGGGATAATTTTCATAACTAATCCGGGATGGCTGATTGCTGTTTTAAACAAAGTTTGCGACAAAGCCGGAAACAGCACGATATCCTGAAGAAACGGCTTGAGCACTGGTTCTCCCAACTCTTCCATTACCTGAAATACAGCAGCCAAAAGTTGATTGATTTGATTGGCGTCTATTTTCTGATTCATCGCAGCACTCATCGAACGCTGAAACAACCAGGTGACAGATAGATTGGGTTGATACGGTTGCAAAAGTGCGAGGGAATTATTGTCGAGACTTTCGCTTGTCAAAGCTTCGTCAATTCCGAGAGTCAAGCGTTTGAGGTGGCGCACCATTGCCCCGAAACCGCCGAAGCTGAGGGGCGATTGGCTACCGCTGCTGTCTCCGACTGGAAGTATCCGATTCCAAGGCGTTTTTAGAGGACTTTGGCGGTAGCAGGGAAAGAACCCATAGAGTGCTCTTTGGAATTTTAGCTGTTCGAGTTCAATGTTTTGATATTCGGGCAGCAAGCGCAAATAATCTTCAAATAATGTTTCTAAACTGAATCTTTCTGTATCGGCGTCTATGTAGGTAAATAAGTAAGTGGTGCGCCCGTCTCTGGCGGGAAATGCTTCCCAAAAATATTGGCACTGATTTTGCATTGGGGTGAAGGATGCAAATATATCGCCAGTCTCGTTTTGGGGATATCCTTGAGCGCAACTGCCGACTACTAAACATACGGCGTCGGGTTTTTTGCCTTGTCTGGCTTGGCGCACTATCGGCGAAAAATGTCCCATTGCATCTAATAATAATCGAGTTGCAAATAAATTGTTTTCGGTATTTTCGGATTCTACGAGAACTCCGTTGGGGTGAATTGTTGCTGTTTTAAATGGTGTATTTTCAAATAGTTTGCCTCCGGCTTGGATAAATTTTTGTTTGAGGGTTTCCAGCAGGTAAACTGGATCGATTCCGATGTTGAGTACGTCGCGCACCCAAATGTCGGGGGTGTTGGTAAAGCTGATGCGGGCTGGGTTGTATTCGGTGGCTATTGCTTTGTCTATCTCAGCAGCAGTCAGCAAATTTAGTTCTAAGAAGGCGTCTAATTCTTTGCGCGAAATGTTCCATTCTTGTTCGCGCCCTCGCAGGATGCCACGTTCGAGTAAGGCTACTCGCCAACCCCGCACGGCTAAGGCTGTACCGATTAAGATTCCTAGGGTTCCGCCGCTGATAACTATGTCGAAGTCGAGGGTTTCTAGGGGTTGTTGGCTGTGGTTGACGGCTGCGGCTGTTGGTGCGGTGTTTTGTTTGAGGTTTTCCCAGAGTCGATCGACCTTTCGCAGGCCTCCAAGGGCATCTCCCGGCACTTGGGAGAGAATTTTTTCGGTGAGGGACATCGGGTTTTAAGATTGAACAGGGGTTGATTTTCTATAATTTAGCTTATAAGCTGGTCTGCATTTAAATTTAACTTTTCGGGCGGGCAGGATGCCCACCCCACTTATTTTATTGAAATTCTTGTGGGGCGATGCTCTGAGCATCGCCCGAAATATACAATTTATTATCACAGCGAAAAACCCGGTTTCTCAAAAAAACCGGGTTTCTCTTGCTCGTTGGTAAGTCTGAGCAATTATCGTCAATCAGCCGTGCTTAATTCTTCAACCCGCAGCCGATCGCACAAAATTCGCTCGCACACAATCGCACCAGTCTCCACACTCCTGCAAACTTCTAACTGAGCGGACGGCACCGCTTCAAACAAAAAACGTTCTCCCGGAAACACCGTCCGCTCCAAATACCAATTAGGAATATTTGTAATCCGAGCAATTTGCACTTTGTTAGTCGTATTGAGATACCAACACAAAATGCGCGTATCACGTTCGGAAATTACCTCATTTAGTGTCAAATTCATGTTTTTAACTTGTTTGTGAAATTGTGCGATCCATCGACGACTGGTCTAAGCTTAATATAGCAGATCGCCAGTTAAAAGCAAATTTTTTCTACATTATTTTGGTTAATTAATAAATGCCCCAGAGGAAACATTGGCGCCTTCCGCGTATTCCCAAGAAGGTGCAAAAGCCGGCATTGATAAAGTGCAAGATTTCCATCCTCCCCGCACAGGTGCGCTCAACAATTGACAGTGACCCACTGCACCTCTTTGCATCTTGTAGTGACCGCAAAATTTACATTTAGAAGTAGACTTGCAGCCGCGCTCGCTAATTACCAGAGTGGGATTGCTGCGGATGTTGTTGCGTTCGAGAGTCAGAGTTTCCATCAAAGCATTTTTTAAATCGTCACTCTCAAGTATGACAGCCGGATGTCAGTAGGTGCGTCTATCTTAAGGCTTAGTTCGCATTTTGAGTTTTGTTTAGGGATCTATATAAAACATATCATTTTTGACATTATAAAGCTAGGGAGCAATTTGATTTTCTTATTGTCGAATTTGCTTCCGCTGCTTTACTGCTGCTCGGCTTGCCTACGAATGTACTTCCTTAGACGCAAGCTAATTATCCTCGCCTAACTTGCTGAACAAATCGGCTAAAATTGTATTAGAAAATAAAAAACCTTCGGGATCGCTTAACCTTAAATTTCCCGACAGCGGCAGTTTCGCGCCTTCGCCCAAAGTGGCGATCGCCCCAGCGTCAGTCACAATTTCCACCCATCGAAGCCGCCAGTAAGGCTGCAAACAATCCCAAATTCGATCGACCGTTTGCTGAGTAAACTTTTCAGTCAGCGCCGACAGGCTAACTCCTGCTGCTAAACGCAAACCCAGCATCAGCATTTCTAACAAAACATCATTTTCTGAGACTTGAAAATTTTGCTCGGTTTCTGGCTCGATATCTGGCTGAGTTTCCCCCTCCAGCTTTGCGGTAGCAGCAGAAATAACGGGAGAAAGATTTCGCACCCACTGATAATATTCTTGAGTTTTGCGAGGTCTTGTCAACCTCCGCCCTTGCACGTAACTCGCCGCCCCCATTCCCAAACCGTAATAAGGGCGATTTTCCCAATAGACGCGGTTGTGGCGGCACTGATAACCGGGCTTAGCGTAATTAGAAATTTCGTAATGTTCGTAGCCAGCATCGGTCAAAATTGAGCGCGCTAAACGGTACATTTGAGCAGCGGTTTCATCGGCTGGTAGCGGATGCGCGCCTGCTTCAAAGTAGCGCCCGAAAGCAGTTCCCTGCTCAACAATTAAGTCGTAACTCGACAGGTGAGTCGGGCTAATTTCCACCGCCGATTTTAAGGAAGTTTCCCACTGTGCTAAAGTTTGGTGCGGTAGTCCGGAAATTAAATCTAAACTGAAATTGACAATCCCAGCCGATCGCACTATTTCTACTGCTTCAAAAATTTCGGCCACCGAGTGCGATCGCCCGCAAGCTTGCAGCAATTCATCCTGAAAAGCTTGGACTCCCAAACTAACTCGATTTACTCCCGCCGCTGCATATCCCCGCAACTGTTCTAAAGTAAAGGTTCCCGGGTCTATTTCTATCGAAATTTCCGCCCCAGCAGCAATCCCAAATTTGCTGTCAACAGTCTCTAAAATATGGCTCAACTGACTGACAGAAAGCAGCGAAGGCGTCCCGCCGCCAAAAAAAACTGTCTTCAGAGACGCGCCTAAATTGGGAGTTTCTGCAATTTCTTGACACAGTACGGCAACGTATTGCACGATTGTGCCGGAATTCTCGCCATTTTTGCGATCGCCCACCACAAAAACCGGAAAATCGCAGTAGTAACAGCGGCGGCGACAAAAAGGTATATGCACGTAAGCCGAACTCGGAATGCCGGAATTTGCTGCTTGCCCGCTTTTTTTGAATTCAAATGTTAAATAATCTGTAGTAGCGTTCATTACTCTCAAGCCACAATTGCCAGTTGAAATCTCAAGCTTTAATTAAAGCATCATGAATAATTATGTATATTATGACAGTTTCTCAGCAATAACGGCCTGGGAGCGATGGCGTCCCGCCCTCGCCCGTGCTACGGCTATTTTAGTTGAACCTCCTATCGGTGGCGATCGGCAGAAATTCCCGAATAGCCCGACATCGGTGTATTGGCATCTGCTAGATGCCCCCGGCAGACCTCGCTAAATCTGGCTTTTGCTTGATCGCGCATCCCCCTTCACGGTAGAGGCGCGAAATATAAGTTCATTAAAATTTATGAATAAAGATAGTGAGATCCGACCGCAACATCGGAAAAAACTATCAGCACGGGAAAGATATAATGTAAATAAATTCATTAACCTAGAACTAATGCTAGACGCAATCATAATTATCTCATTCATCATCGCAGGCGGAGGTATCGGATATTACGGAGTCGAACTCCTGCCGAGCAACCTGCTGGAGCAAGTTACAAATATACAAGGTTTAAGTTCCGTACTCGGCTCGTTTGGAGCATTAATCGGTTTTGTGTTGGGATTAGTGGCTCAAACAACCTACCGGCGCGTAGAAAAGCAAGTCGGCGATATGCCGGTGGAGATGCTGCTGACGCGGGCGATCGGCTTAATCATCGGACTGCTAGTCGCCAACTTAATGCTGGCTCCGCTGTTTTTGCTGCCAATTCCCCAAGAGTTCGGCTTCATCAAACCTCTAGTCGCAGTTTTGGGTAGCGTCATGTTCGGCTTCACAGGCGTTAGCTTAACCGACACTCACGGCCGCGCTTTCTTGCGGCTGATCAACCCCAAAAGCTTAGACACGGTGTTGGTATCCGAAGGTACTTTCAAACCAGCTTCAGCGAAAGTTGTCGATACAAGCTGCATAATAGACGGCCGGATTGAAAACCTGCTAGAAACAGGTTTCCTCGAAGGTCAAATTATCATCCCGCAATTCGTGCTGCAAGAACTGCAACTGGTAGCTGATTCCCCCAACGATCAAAAGCGAGTGCGCGGGCGCCGCGGCTTAGATGTACTCAACCGCATCAAAGAAACATATCCAGAACGGATTCAAATTCACTCGGCCGACTACGAAGATATTGCCACAGTCGATGCAAAATTAGTCCGCTTCGCCTTGGATATCGACGGAATTTTGCTCACCAACGATTATAACTTATCGAAAGTAGCTACAGTCCAAAAACTGCCAGTTTTGAATATCAACGATTTGACTCATGCAGTGCGCCCGACTTATTTACCCGGAGATACGATCGAACTAAAAATCCGCAAAGAAGGCAAAGAACCCTCTCAGGGAATCGGTTACTTGGATGACGGCACAATGGTAGTCGTAGAAGCAGGTAGCAGCTATGTCGGCGCCGAAGCCCGAGTCGTAGTCACCAGCGCCCTGCAAACCAGCGCCGGCCGCATGATTTTTGCCCGCCCTCAAGAGTCCGTAATTGCTTGAAACTCAATCACAATGGCCAGAGCAATCAGAATCAAATATTGCGATCGCTGTTCCCAATCTGCCCCGATTCTCTACCGCGCCCGGTATCAAGAGTCGGGGCATTGGTTTTTTTTGTGTCTTAAATGTTGGGAATCCGTAAGTAAAAATAATCCTTTTTACTTCTACGGCGGCACTTGGAAAGCTAACAAGAAAAAATAGCACTCCTTATAATATGGAGGACACGGCAATGCCGTTTCCCTACCGCGATTTATTGTAGGGACACGGCACTGCCGTGTCCTGATTTCGGGTTATATTAATTCCGATGCAACCGGAATTGATATAAAATTAGCGCAATCCGCACCCTACTAACTACAAACAATTATTATGGATAATTAACTAGACTTGGAATGGCATCTTCATACAAAGCCTCGATCGCACAGCTAAAATTAACGCTAGAAAACTGAACTTCTTGCCCTTGAGTGTAAGGATAAAGCACCCAAAAACCCTCAGCATTCCGGCGAAAACACTCTACACTAACTCTTTCTTGATTGATTAATACATACTCTTGCAAACTTTCGGAACTGCGGTAATCGGCAAACTTTTCACCTCTGTCAAAAGCCGCTGTACTCGGCGATAAAACTTCGACAATTAAGCGCGGATAGATAATAAAATCTTCATCAGTATTACTGTCCCGTTCATCGCAAGTCACCGCTACATCGGGATAGTAATAACAATTTGCTGCCTCAATCCGAACTTTTACATCGGCCACGTAAGGCATACAACCACTTCCCCGAAGATGGTTTCTCAATAGTGCAAACGCATTTCCCGAAATGATGACATGAGCTTTGCTTGCCCCTGCCATTGCATAGATTTCACCTTGTCTGTACTCGTGTTTGATCGGACTGACTTTCTCGCCTGCTAAATAATCTTCGGGGGAAACGTAGATGTCGCTTTTACTGGCAACCATATAATTTTGAGATGGGTGAGGATTACACAATTATAGCCGTAGCACGGGCGAGGGCTCCCAGCGATCGCCCTTTTCCCACTTTTTCCGCCCAAGTTTCAACGACGGCGCGGAGTCGGAAGCCGAAGATTACCAGTTGGCGGTTGCGGTTTTTCTTGCAGCTTCATCGTCAAACTCACCCGCTTTAACTTCTCATTCACCTCCAAAACCCGAACTTTCACAACTTGTCCGACTTTGACAATCTGTGTGGGATCGTCCACAAATCGATCGGCTAATTGAGAAACGTGAACCAAACCATCTTGGTGTACTCCCACGTCAACAAAGGCTCCAAAGTTAGCTACATTCGTGATTATGCCTTCCAATTCCATCCCAACTTGCAAATCGGAGATTTCTTTGATTCCTGCTTGGAAAGTGGCATATTTAAACTCGGCACGCGGGTCTCTTCCCGGTTTTTCGAGTTCGGAAATAATGTCTCGGAGTGTCGGTTCTCCGACTTTCTCGGTGACATATTTCTTGATATTTACAGTCTTGATTTTTTCCGATATTTGTGTTATGCCTGTCAGCGGCAAGTCTAAATCCTTGGCGATCGCCTGCACGACAGGATAACTTTCTGGATGAACTGCTGTATTGTCCAGGGGATTTTCGCCGCCGCGAATGCGGAGAAATCCGGCTGCTTGTTCAAAAGCTTTTGGGCCGAGTTTGGGAACTTTCAACAGTTGGCGGCGATTTTTAAATGCGCCGTTTTCGTTGCGATAATTAACGATATTTTTGGCAACTGTTGCTGTCATTCCCGACACAAATGTTAGCAGTTCTTTGGAGGCTGTGTTTAAGTCTACTCCGACATAATTAACACAGCTTTCGACTGTTTCGTCGAGTTTCTTTTTGAGCAGTTTTTGGTCTACGTCGTGCTGGTATTGACCGACTCCTATTGATTTCGGGTCGATTTTCACAAGTTCGGCGAGGGGGTCTTGCAAGCGCCGCCCGATGCTGACTGCACCCCGAATTGTGATGTCGAGGTCGGGAAATTCGGCGATCGCCACATCACTCGCTGAATAAATCGATGCACCGGATTCGTTCACCATGACTTTAATCGGTTTTCTGTCCATTTCTGCCAAAACTTCCGAAACAAAGTCGTCTGTTTCGCGGGAAGCTGTACCGTTGCCGATCGCGATCAATTCAATTTTATATTTTTCAATTAAATGCTTGACAATTTTACCAGCTTGCTGTCTTTGGGCTGTGGCTTGGTGGGGAAAAATTGCTTGATATTCTAAAAATTGCCCGGTTTCGTCGAGGGCGGAAACTTTGCAGCCCGTGCGAAATCCCGGATCGATCGCCAGTGTCGGTTTCATTCCCGCCGGCGCCGACAGCAGCAACTCGCGGAGGTTGGTTTCAAAAGTGGCGATCGACTCGATATCGGCGGCGGCTTTGTGGTGCGATCGCACTTCCGTCATCAGCGAAGTCTTCATCAGGCGGTTGAAAGCATCCTTCAAGGTCGATCGATAAAACTCTTTAACTTCAGGTATCCTAGTTCTAATTTCCCCAGATTCCAAATAAGCCATCACCGCCGATTCATCAAAGGCTAAGTCTAAATCTAAAACCCCCTCCGTTTCCCCGCGAAACAAAGCTAACATATTGTGCGACTGAACATTTCTCGCAGCAACTTGGTAATTGCGGTACATTTCAAATTTAGTGCTTCCTTCCTGGAAATCCTCTTTAATTTTCGAGACAAAAACCCCAGTTTTCATCAACAAATCTCGCAAATAAGCTCGGTATTCAGCTTTTTCCGAAACCGCCTCCGCCAAAATATCCCCAGCACCTTTGACAGCTTCTTCTGCTGTCTTCACTCCCTTTTCTTCCGAAACATATTTAGCGGCTTCCGCTTCGATCTCCGCTGGTTTAGCAGTCGGCAAATTCAGAGACTTCATAAATTCTGCCAGCGGTTCTAAACCTTTTTCTCTAGCAATTGTCGCCCGCGTCCGCCGCTTGGGTTTGTAAGGCAGATAAAGGTCTTCGAGTTCATTTTTTTGCAAGCAGGACTCAATTTTGGCTTGCAATTCGGTCGTAAGTTTGCCCTGGGAGGCGATCGTCTCTAAAATCGACTTTTTGCGGTCTTCGATTTCCGTCAAATAAGTGAAGCGATCGGAAATATCCCGCAACTGAATTTCGTTGAGCAAATCTGTGCGTTCTTTGCGGTAGCGGGCAATAAACGGAATAGTTGATCCCTCGGCGAAAAGTTCCAGAGCATTATTGACTTGGGATAGATTGATAGAAAGTTCTTGAGCAATCAGTTGAGGAATGTTGAGCATAGTGCAGATTTTTGGTTCAAGTAGGGGCGGGTTCAGCTAACAATCTCTGATAGAAGCCAGAAGATGAAGGCAAAACCCGCCCTCTTCTCTTCATCTAATCTTTATTGTTACCCATCTACTTAGCAGTATTAAAGTAATCTTAGCATAAACCTGGAAAAAATTGATGTCAAGTTATCAAACAATCAGTTGAGCAATGCTGAGCATAGTGCAGATTTTTGGTTCAAGCAGGGGCGGGTTCAGCTAACAATCTCTGATAGAAGCCAGAAGATGAAGACAAAACCCGCCCTCTTCTCTTCATCTTTATTGTTACTGTGTCCACCGCCATTTCTTCAACCCGCGCACCATCCGGGTTTTGTTTGTACAAACGCGGTTTAAACCGCCATTTTTTTTAGTTTATTGCTAACACTATTTGCAGTCAACTCATCCGCGTAAGGCGACTGATGCAAATAAGCCTTACCCGCAGAACCAAAAAGTTGCAGTTTACCAGAAATCACCGATCGCATAGCAGCGATCGCCTTTTCCATAACTTCCAACAAATCCGGGTCTGACAAAGAACTGCTAGTTTTTAACACCTCCATATAAGCATCGCGAACTTCCGTATTTACATTAAACTTAGACACACCTAATTTAATAGATTGATTAATCATCGATTCCGGCAAACCGCTAGCGCCGTGCAGCACTAACGGCACCGAAACAGAAGCCCGGATTTTTGCCAAACGCGGGAAATCGAGTTTTGGTTCGCTGAAATATTTACCGTGAACGTTGCCAATTGTTACCGCCAAAAAATCAACCTTAGTTGCTTGAATAAACTCGACTGCTTCCACTGGATCGGTCATTTTTGCGGCTTTTTCTTCGATTGTCAAACCGTCTTCCGTGCCGCTAATTCTGCCGATTTCTGCTTCAACCACCGCACCGTTAGCGTGGGATAATTCAGTCATTTTGCGAGTAAATATTAAGTTTTGTTCGTAGGACAAAGGAGAACCGTCAGCCATAATTGACTTGATGCCGGCGGCTAGGGCGAGGTGAATATCTTTTTCTGAGGTGCTGTGATCTAAGTGTACTGCTATCGGCACTACAGATTTCCGCGCGGCTTCCATGCAAAGCGCGACTAAAGGCGATTTTCCGTATTTGAGGGCGCTGGGGTGAAGTTGCAGCATCGCAGGACTTTGCAGCGCTTCGGCGGCATCGATGACGGCTTTTACTCCTTCGAGATTGTACACGTTAAAAGCGCCGATCGCATAAGCGTTTCTCCGGGCCGTGTTCAGCAATTCGCTAGTTGAGGCGAGCATAAGTACCTGACTTAAAAACTTTTCAGAAGGAAGATGGAAGATGGAAGATGGAAGATAGAAGAAGGAAGAAGGAAGATGGAAGATGGAAGATGGAAGCCGTAGGGTGCGTCGTCATCGACAATCCCTAAACAAACATCGACAATCTCACAGCGACGCACCTTATACAATAGTTATTGTAGGGTGCGTCAGGTCTGAATATTTTGACAAAAAACTAATAATTATCCCTCTGACGCACCCTACAGTTGGTTACTAGAGTTGGTTACAATTTGTATGCGAATTATTGGGTAAGGTGCGCAGTGCGCACCCTACGAATTTATGCACTATTTTTGTGCGTTACCAGCGTGCAAACCGCACTCTTTCATCGTCGATTCTTCCCACCACCAACGACCTTCGCGTTCGTGTTGGTTTGGCAATACCGGTCTGGTACAAGGTTCGCAACCAATGCTGACAAAACCGCGTTCGTGCAACTTGTTGTAAGGCACATTCAAGGCGCGAATATAATCCCAAACCTCTGCCGAAGACCAGTTGGCTAAGGGGTTGAATTTAATTAATTCGCGGTCTGGAGTTGAGAATGCAGTGTCAACTTCAATCACCGGAATACCGTTGCGGGTACTGGGGCTTTGGTCTTTCCGCTGACCGGTAATCCAAGCATCCAGAGTATTCAGTTTGCGGCGCAGCGGCTTGACTTTCCGCACGCCACAGCATTCTTTGTGACCGTCTTGATAAAAACTAAACAATCCCTTTTCATCTACTAGGGCTTGTACTTCTGCTGCATCGGGAAACATTACTTCTAATTTAATGCCGTAATGTTCTCTCACTTTATCCAAAAACTGATAGGTTTCTGAGTGCAATCGTCCGGTGTCTAAAGTGAAAACGCGGAAATTTTTGGTAATTTTCGAGGCCATGTCGATCAGAACTACATCTTCGGCACCGCTGAAAGAAATTGAGATATTGTCAAAATTTTCTAGGGCAAATTTGATAATTTCTCGCGGTGTTTTTTGACTGTATTCTGCTTCTAGGGCGGCAATGTTGAGATTTCTCTGGATGGCAACCATATTTTCGGGTTTTCAGTGTTCTTTTCCTCTAGCCCTTTATTATAGCCGATCGCAGTATCTATCTCACTGATTAATTTTACTGCATCTGGCGACAGTCTTTTCGGCTGTGCCCGCGAGGAGAGCTCGATGAGGACGATCGCCCGTTTGTGGCAATTTCGGTCAATCCAAAAATATTCTACCGGGGAAAATATGACTATCGCACAGTTCGCCCAGGTTTGTAGTGAGGACTTTAGTCCTTCTTAATTTTTTCTGACTAAAGTCCTCACTACAAACTGATTAGTCGCAATCATTATGACAAAGATTCCATTTCTTTCTGCCACTTTTTCAATAAAACTTCGCGCTCTTTTTGTTCTTGAGGTTCCGGCATTCTCAAGCCATTTGTAGCATCATATTTGCCGTAATACTGCGACATTCCCTGAAAAGATTTAGTCCCCTCATTGGGCAGAATTTTTTTCTGTTTCAGCCACTTTTCACAAGAACTCTGCCACATAAAAACGCGATCGTGCACTTCGCCGCCTAATTTTCTGATGCGCTTAATTGAAAGTTCTTTTTTGACAAACAACAGCCGATCGCTCTCTTTGCTGCGCGGAATTAACCGAATTTCCGCCCCGGTGCCCCGGAAAAACTCGATCGCACAATAATCCTCAAACTGAAAAATGCAGACCTCAGTTGGAAGAGCGCCCTCCTCTGGTAAGATATCCACATCAAACTGCAACTGGTAGCCGATCGCGCTTGCAGACGACTGCGGCAAAAGCAACCGCACCCGCTGGAGGCGATCGCTATAATTTGCCCAAAAATCGCGGCGCTCCTCCAACTGCTTAATTTCCGCATCAGACAGCCGCAGCATTCGCGCCACCAAATCAATTGTTTTCTGGAAATAACTGTAATTTAGTGCGCCAATCCATCGAATCAGCGACTCTCGGGCGGGAGCCGAAACTAACTGCAATTTGGGATAATATTCATCTCGCACCCACTCAACCAATTTCGGCCGTTGATTTTTGAGAATATCGCTCGAAATTTTAACTAACAACTCTTCAACTGCTGCCACTTGCTGCGCTGGCGGCATTTCCTTCAAGCACCTGAGCAGCCATTCTACGCCCGACAAATCGGTCACCTGATTTTTAGCAAAAATTCCCGCCAAGTGTGCTTGAGCGCGATCGACGATAGGAATGTACGCGGGTAATTGAGCTTTTTCTAACAGTTCCCTCGGAGTTTTTAGATATTGCCAGCTCAGTTTTGCTAGTTCATAATCAGAGCTATCGCGGGTTAGTATTTTAATAATTTGTACGGGCAAAGCATCGGTACCAATCGCTGTATTAGCAAAGTCGGCAAAGCACTCAACCAAAGCTCGATCGAGGGTGGGAACATTGCTATTTTTAGCATTTTCTAACTGGTGGCTGTGATGAAGAGCTAAACGCCACAGCAACTGCTGTTTCAGGCGCGGATTGTTGTGAGCTACCACCCAAATAGCTTGAGATATTTCTGGCGATCGAGCGGGTTTTTTAATATCCCATTCAGCTTTTGCCCAGAGGCAATAAGTCCATTCCAGAGGAGTAATGCTGTCAGCTCTATCGCTGTGAATATCTGCAATAATTTCTGTTATCCTTCGCAGCGATATTTCTTTTACTTCCGGAATATTTGGCTTGCTTGTCGGTGCAAAATAGCCAGCATTTTTGATTTTTTCTGGTAGCCGCTGGCTGGGGTTTGGCGGCAGTTGAATCTCGCGAAAATGAACGCTCATATAGCAGTTGACAGTTGACCTGTGACAGTTGACAGCTCGCCCGCTCGGCTTCGCCGAAGGGTTGCATAACGGGAATCAAACCATTGATTCCGTACGGGTATCGGCTCTATTCATCAAGTTATTTATGTCCTCACCGATGTGGCGGTTTCTATAATTTTTAAACCCTGTTAATTTCGATGGCCCGCCCATCCGTCCCGTTATTGTAGTAGTTTACACAATTTTCGATATTCAGGCAAGGTACGACTGGACAAACTCGCTGGCGTTGCGTGTGATTCTCTCTTTTGGCAGAAGTCAATGCAGCTTGTCCGTGCCGCAGTAGCCCTGTCAACTCAAAAAGCACAAAGTGCGATCGGGTTACATGACAATCTCCCTCTCAAGTAGCATAGACTAAATTTGTCAAGTGTGATTAAATTTGATGGTACGCGATCACAACTTACAAGTTAAAAGAAGTTAAAAGCACTATCTAATGCAATAACGATCTCTTGCTTAGCGAATTTTAAATTAGATAAAACAAGAAGGTTTGTAATGAGAATTGCCCAAATTGCCCCCTTATTCGAGCGAGTTCCGCCCCCAGCTTACGGAGGAATTGAACTGGTGGTCAGCCTCTTGACCGAGGAATTAGTTAGGAGGGGACATGAAGTCACCTTATTTGCCTCCGGCGATTCAATTACTTCGGCTAATTTAGAATCTGTTCACCCCAGAGCGTTGCGTCTCGATTCCACCGTTAAAGAATACGGCATTTACGATATGATGCAACTGAGCAAAGTATATGGAAAAGCCGGAGAATTTGACATCATTCACTCCCACGTAGGCTGCGCAGCTTTGTCTTACTCGCACTTAGTAAAAACGCCCACAGTTCATACCCTCCACGGCATTTTTACCCCAGACAACGAGAAGATGTTTAGCTTGGCCCGCACTCAGCCCTATGTAAGTATTTCTAACTCTCAGCGGGAAGATAGATTAAATCTCAACTGCGTCGCCACAGTCTATAACGGCATCGATCCGGCAACCTACGAATTTCACCCGCAGCCGGACAATCCTCCTTATTTAGCTTTTCTCGGTCGAATTTCATCGGAAAAAGGGGCGCATTTAGCCATACAAATTGCTAAAGCCTCCGGCTGGCATTTAAAGATGGCAGGCAAAGTTGATGTGGTCGATCGCGAATATTTCGATCAAGAAATCAAGCCGCACATTGACGGTCAACAAATAGAATATTTAGGCGAAGCCAACCACGCCCAAAAAAGCGTGCTGATGGGCGGTGCAGTCGCGACATTATTTCCCATTACTTGGCGCGAACCTTTCGGGTTAGTTATGATTGAGTCAATGGTAACGGGAACGCCCGTGATTGCCATGAAATTAGGCTCGACTCCAGAAGTAATTGTTCACGGAAAAACTGGTTTTCTGTGCGAAAGCGTGGCAGAATGTATCGCCGCCATCGAACCTTCCCGGCAACTAGATCGCAGCGCTTGCCGCCAACACGCAGTCGATGGCTTCAGCGTTAAAACAATGGTCGATGGCTATGAAGCAGTTTACCGACAAATTTTAAAAGAGCGCTTTTCCCAAAACGGTCACGCGCATCATTTGACTGAATTAGAACTGCACAGCAGATAGCTGGACAAGGACAAATTAAACGCACGGCGGCTTTAGTTATCAAAAATTTACGTACAGCACTCAAGTCACCGGGCTTTTTACAGAAATACCCGGTTTCTGCATGAGTTTTATTGTCATTTTAGCTGCGGTAAAACCAGCATCTAACTCTCAGCAGCAGCAATAAGGACATGGCAGTGGCGTGTCCCTACAGAATTTCATTTGATTGAAAACAGCAATATTAGTTGAGTAGATATTCTGCTGATTTTCTCCCAATCGCTTCAATTTTTGGGGCGATTGGGAGAAAAATTAAGTGGGTTTCATAAATCTAACTATTTGTTGGCAGCACGTGAAAAAAATGGTATGATGCCAAGAGTGAAGCATTACATCAGGGTGCTTCACATTTAAATGTAATGTCAAAAGTCAAGAGTCAAAAGATCGAGAAAGTTAAACTTTTGAAAAGATGGGAAACCACTTTTAGTAACAATGTCCGATACAATTGAACTAGAAGGAAAAACATTTCTAGCCGCTGCCGAGGCACCTATAACTGAGTGGCCTTGCGCGATCGCCGATCGACCTCAACCAACACTCACCCTCAAAGACGACGATTTATTTCTGATTACCGACACCCTCGGCAACATCTCAGGCTGCTTAGAAGACGACA
>JANYGO010000295.1 GCA_025362325.1 Cyanobacteriota bacterium
CAACGTCGGCGCAATTACCCGCTATTTGAACAAGATGCGACTCTCGCAGCCGGTGCAATTTCTCAAAGATAACTTAGAGGAACAATTCAAACAAATTCCGTTTGTTGGCGAAACATTTACTCCAGAAATGGAACGCCTCAAGGAAGGGATGAAACGGTTGGCTGTGTCGAAGGTTGGAGCCGTAATTGAAGAATTAGGCTTCACCTACATGGGCCCAGTGGATGGACACAATTTGGAAGAGTTAATTGCTACTTTCAAACATGGCCATACCATCCAAGGCCCGGTGTTGGTTCATGTGGTGACTGTGAAGGGCAAAGGATATGCGATCGCCGAAAAAGACCAAGTAGGATATCATGCCCAAAACCCGTTTAATTTAGCCACAGGTAAAGGCATTCCTTCCACCAAACCCAAGCCTCCAGCTTACTCGAAAGTGTTTGCCCACTGTCTAGTTAAGCTAGCAGAAGATAATCCTAAAATTGTCGGTATTACCGCTGCAATGGCAACGGGAACTTGCCTCGACAAACTTCAGGAAAAACTGCCGAAACAGTACATTGATGTCGGTATTGCTGAACAACACGCCGTCACTTTAGCTGCTGGCTTAGCCTGCGAAAAAATGCGCCCGGTTGTAGTAATTTACTCGACTTTTTTGCAGCGGGGATATGACCAAATTGTTCACGATGTTTGTATCCAAAACTTGCCAGTTTTCTTCTGTCTCGATCGAGCCGGAATTGTCGGTGCTGATGGTCCAACTCACCAAGGAATGTATGACATTTCCTTCTTGCGATGCTTGCCAAATTTGACAATTATGGCTCCAAAAGATGAGGCAGAATTGCAGCGGATGGTAGTCACGGGAGTCAATCATACCAGCGGTCCGATCGCGATGCGTTACCCGCGTGGCAACGGTCACGGCGTGCCTCTGATGGAAGAGGGTTGGGAAGAATTGGCGATCGGCAAAGCCGAAATCCTCCGCAATGGCGACGACGTGCTAATCTTAGGTTACGGTTCAATGGTTTATCCGGCAATGCAAACTGCCGAAATTTTGAGCGAGCATGGCATTGAAGCAACAGTCATCAATGCGCGTTTTGTCAAGCCTTTAGATACCGAATTAATCTTACCTTTGGCACAGCGAATCGGCCAAGTTGTCACAATGGAAGAAGGTTGTTTAATGGGGGGTTTTGGTTCAGCAGTAGCCGAAGCTTTGTTAGACAATCATGTCCTGGTTCCATTAATGCGGTTGGGTGTACCTGATACATTGGTAGATCATGCAACACCCGAACAATCCTTTGCAACTTTGGGATTAAATCCGTCGCAAATGTGCGATCGTATATTGGCAACATTCAGCCGCAAACAGTCACCTGTTACCGTCTAATTAGCTAGAATTGTGGGGTGGGCAGCGCCCACCTTACTATTCTAGACTAATCCTAAGAAATACTCTATTTATGACAGTGTAATAAAACGACCCCGCAAGTCAGATGGTGTCACATTTAGAACTTTACCTAAAATTTGACCGTTTGAAGCAATTTGAATAGTAGTAGCGTCATAACTACCATTGCGATCCGGATCTAAATCGCCTACAGAAATTTTGCCTTCTTTAGGAAATCTGCCCGAAACAAATTCAATATTTTTCAGAGGAATTGAATAAGTAGTGAGTGTGACGTTTGCCTCAGTTAGACCGTTAGTAAGACCAATTTTATCGAGAGACTTTTCAAAGTCTAGAATAATATCCCACGCCTGTACACTACTGTTAGGATTACGCTTGGGATCTCCTAAAACAACATCCGTTCTTAGGACGAACACATCACTACCCGTTCCACCTTTATATAGAGTGTAACCCAGGTCGCCACTCAGGGTATCATTACCCGCACCTCCATCTAATAAATCATCACCTCGACCGCCATTCAAGATGTCGTTTCCGTCACCACCTACGATATAATCATCACCAAGACCACCAATTAGAGTATCTTGGCCCAGTTCGCCATATAGATCGTCGTCGTCTTTACCGCCTTGCAAGTTGTCGTTACCATCACCACCGAATAAAATATCTTTACCAGCATTTCCGTTGATGATTTCACTCTCAAAGGAACCTGTGATTGTATCATTGCCTTCTAAGCCAAGAACACCTCCAGGGAACTGAACCATCAAACCAGGAGGGACTGTAAAAATATCAGAATTAGGAGTCAAGTTGAAAGTGTTTGCCATGATTAATTTCAGAAAAATTCAATTAAGTCAATAAATATATTATCATAAAACATAAAGGAGAATCAACAATGACAAACGTAAAACCTAATCGTACAGTACGGCGGGGAAGATTGTTCCCCGAAATCCAGTGGTCAGAAGAAAAGAAAGCCCAGTGGCGAGCTGAAAGAGAAGCATTTTATCAGCGCTGCAAACCAACATTCGATCGCCTAAAACCAGAATTGATTAAAACCCACTACAACTGGTACATGGCAGTTGAACCCGACAGCGGAGACTATTTTATCGACAAAGATGATATGGCGGCTACTAAAATGTGCCGCCAGAAACACCCAAATGCTATCCCGTTTCTTTTCCGCATCAACGATACAGGGGCGTGCGGCACGATATGATTGCAGGAAGATTTGGTGATGAGGACGAGCTATTTTTTGAAGTAGAATTGATTGCTGATAACGGCTTAGAATTACTTGGTGATGCTCTGCTTGATACAGGTTTTTCTGGCTGGCTAGCAATGGACAGTCAGGATTTAGAAGGGCTTGATTGGATTTATATTAGGCGACAAAAAATGAGAACAGCTAAGGGAGAATTCAATTTCGATCTTTATGCGGGAAAAATCAGAATTGACAATCAAGAATTCGATATTCCCGTTCATGTAGGTGACGGAGTACCGGAAGTTTTAATCGGCCGCCAGTGGCTAAAAAATCGGCGGTTGGTAGTTGATATGGCTGCGGGTGTTTTGACATTGGAAGCGAATTAATAGCAATATGACTTTAAAAAGTTTTGATATAGTAATAGTAGGAGCGGGCCCCGCAGGCGGTCACTGCGCGAGAATATTAGCCAAATCCGGCCGCCAAGTCTTGCTGGCCGAACAAAACGACACTTTTGATAAAAATGACTTTTCCAGCGCCGCCACGCCTTTAGAAACCCTCTCAAAATTTGATTTACCCGAATCGGTAATCGGCAGTTATTGGCACAAACTAACTATTGAAACTAGCAAAGTCAGTCAAACTTGGGAATCTCCTAAAAGTTTGGGAGTTGTATTGAATTTTGCTAAATTTAGAGCATTTCTCGCCAGCGAAGTTCAGGGAAACGGAAGCGAAGTTTGGCTTGGTTATCGCTACATAAAACATTCGCAAGCCAACGGCGAAACAATCGTAGAATTCAAACAGCTATCCGACGGTCAAATTGTCAAAGTTAGCGCTAAAGTATTGGTTGATGCTACGGGTTTTGCTAGGGCGATTATGTATGAGAAAGAAAATGATAAACCAGATTTTTTGTCGGGAACTGGCATCGAATATTTAATCGAAGTAGAACCCGAAATTTACAATAGATATGCAAATGATTTAATCTTTTTTTTGGGCGACAAATGGATGCCTAAAGGTTATTCTTGGATATTTCCGATGGAACAAAATCGCCTTAAAGTTGGGGCTGGCAGGATTTTTTTAGACCATAAAACTGTTAAAAATTTGGAACCGCTGAAAAAATATATCTATTTACTGATTGATGAATATCTGAAGTCGAAAAGTTATAAAATTATTGACAAACACGGTTCCACGCTGAAATACAGTCAGGGATTGAAGGATATTTATTGTCAGGATAACATAATTGCGATCGGCGATACTGTCTCGACGGTTAACTTTTTGGGCGGCGAAGGAATCAGACACGGGATGGATGGGGCGCAAATAGCGGGAAAATACATTCAACAATATTTGGACGGGAAAATCTCAGATTTTCGGGATTATGAGATCCAAATGCACCGCAAGTTTGATAAAAAATGGCATATTTCGGAAAGATTGGCGGTGAGAAAGTATATCGATGATGTGAATGACGTACTTACTGACAAAGCTATTGATTATTTGAAGTACATGAAGACTGAAGATGTGATGGATATTTTGTTTTATTATAAGTTTGAGAAAATCTCCAGAGGGTTGGGCGGTTATTTGAGTAGGAAAATTAAGGGTTTTATTCAGAAACTCGGCGGTTTCAACCGCCTCTACACACACGAAGTCCCAGCAGAGGGGGACTAAGATTATGAATTCCTATTACAAACCGAGTTGCCAGAAATTTTCGGGGGTGACTTGAATGCGTGGTAGTGACAATAAAGAATCGTCAAAATTGCTAAATGTCGATTCGCAAGACACGCCAAAAGTATAACCGATCGCTCCAATTAAATGCGCTGCAATTTTATCGACATTTCCGTAGGGATAAGCAAAGCATTTAACAGATTTCCCCAATCCGCGTTCCAAAATGGCGCGGGATTTTGCCCCTTCCCGCACAATTTCTGTGGGCGACAATGCAGTCAAAGGTTGATAAGTCGCAGACATCGAACCAATCTCAATCCCTGCATCCCGCAGTTGCCTAATTTCGGGCCATCCCATTAACTGCACTTGTTCAGAATCTGCTTTTTCCCAACTATTTGTTTTTCCTACTGACTCTGCTAGTAAAAAAACAGTTGCTGTAAAGTCAAAGCGTTTTAGCAGAGGAAAAGCATAGTTAAAAAAGTCGAGATAGCCGCCGTCAAAAGTCATCAATACCGCTTTACCACGTAAAGGAGTTTTAGCGAGTTTCGCAGTTTGCCAATTTTCCCAACTCGCACTATAATAACCGCAATCTTTCAAATACTGCAAGTGTTGTTCAAAAACATCTGCATTTAAACCGTCTGGATAAATGCGAGGGTACGCGAGAATTGGCAGTTGTTGAGTAACAGTATTATTCTCTAAAAATTGAGGTTGAAATGATTGATAAACTTCTCGATATGGCGATTTTTTCCAAATGATTTCCGGTGCGTAAAATACTTGTTTGGGTAAGTCGTTTTCCCAGGGAATTTGCGTTATCGGTTCCCCCGCAATTCCCGCAGCTTCTGCTAATTCCCGCAAAGCCGCCGCCGGGAGTGCGGCCCGACGGCTGACACTGGTTCCGATCGCACCTTCGCGCCTGCCAAATATCACCGCATGGGGCGGGTAAATGCCCCCAGAACCCGGTGCATTCAACCATTGGGCTGCATTCGCCATTTTTTGAGCAGCAGAGGTTAAGCGCGATCGCAGCGATTTCTCGCCCTGTAGCGGTTTTCCCAGCAAAGCTTCTCGCACGCAGGCTACGCACAATTCAAAACCGCTGTTTCGAGTAATTGCCGATCGCACTTTTTGAGCAGAAACAAAATTATTTTCCACCGCAACCGTGACAATATCAATAGCAATACCGCCTACTTTCACCAGCACATCTATTTCAGAAAGTTCTACTTTGATGTTAGGCAATTCCTCGCTAACTTCCACAGCAATCAAGTCTTTCTCAAGGCTAATTGTTTGTGCTTCGTCGAGTGTTTCGGGATTGTAAAAATC
>JANYGO010000359.1 GCA_025362325.1 Cyanobacteriota bacterium
GATGTATGCTCCCACGATGTCGTCCATCGTTTGTTCGGCATACTTAATTACCTGTTCCTTGGAGTCCAAACCTTCCAAAACTCGGCGGCGTTCCGCATAGATGGCTCGACGCTGATTGTTCATCACTTCGTCGTATTCAAATACCTGCTTGCGGATGTCGTAATAGTAGGTTTCGACTTTTTTCTGAGCGCCTTCGAGGGAACGAGTCAGCATTCCAGATTCGATCGGCATATCTTCCTCAACACCGAAAGCCTTCATCAAACCTGCTACCCGTTCGCCACCGAAAATTCTGAGCAAATTGTCTTCCAAACTCAAGAAAAACCGCGTAGAACCGGGGTCTCCTTGCCGTCCCGCCCGGCCCCGCAACTGATTGTCAATCCGGCGCGATTCGTGGCGTTCTGTCCCGATAACGTGCAAGCCACCCAACTGTACAACTTCATCGTGTTCGGTGCTGGTAAAAGCATCGTACTCGCTGCGAGTTAAATTGTAAGCTTCCCGCAATTTTTGAATTACGATGTCTTTTGTCGGCGCTTTTTCCGAGGCTACAGCCACGATGTCATCGGCTGCTAATTCCGAGAGCGATCGCTCCCCGTACTCCTTCACCGCCAATTCCACCGCCGCTTTCAGCATTTGCTCAGCCTCTTTCGATAGCTGCGTCGGGAAAATCTGCGCCGAAGCTTTCCAAGACTTGCCCTTTTTGGCAGTTTGACCAAAACCTTGAGCAGCGGGGCGGCCACCAATACCGGGCGCTTGTACCAGCGAAAACCCTTCTCCATCTTCGGGCTGCACGATCCGGGGCATAAGATACTCGCGCAACTTCAGGCGTCCCATGTACTCAGAATTACCGCCCAAAATGATGTCTGTACCGCGCCCGGCCATGTTCGTGGCGATCGTCACAGCACCCTTCCGTCCGGCTTGAGCGATAATTTCTGATTCCCGCTCCACATTTTCCGGTTTAGCATTGAGCAAATTGTGAGGAATTTTCCGTTCCAGCAGCAGCCGCGACAGCAACTCCGACTTTTCCACGCTCGTAGTGCCCACCAGCACCGGCCGACCGATCTCGTGCATTTCCGCGCAGTCCTGGGCGATCGCATTCCACTTGCCGGCCTCCGCCTTGTAAACCATATCCGAAAGGTCAGTGCGGCTCGTAATCCGGTTAGTGGGAATCAGCGTCACTTCCAGATTGTAAATCTTCTGAAACTCCGTCTCCTCAGTTTTCGCCGTCCCAGTCATCCCCGACAGCTTGGGATAAAGCAAAAAGAAATTCTGATAAGTAATCGTCGCCAGCGTCTGAGTTTCCGGCTGAATTTCCGCCCGTTCCTTGGCTTCGATCGCCTGGTGCAAACCGTCACTCCAGCGGCGTCCCGGCATCACCCGGCCGGTAAACTCATCGACAATCACCACTTCGCGATCGGCATTGACGATGTAGTTAATATCCTTAAGAAACAATTCCTTCGCCTTAATCGCATTAAAAATGTAATGCGCCCAAGGGTCAGCCGGGTCGTACAAATCCGTAACGCCCAACAAATTCTCAGCTTCACCAAACCCTTCATCGGTCAACAGCACATTCCGCGCCTTTTCGTCAACCTCGTAATGTTCCTCATTTTCCTTGATCAGAGCAGCAGCCACCTCCGCCGCCCGGATGTACTTTTCGCTGGGGCGTTCCACCTGACCCGAAATAATCAGAGGCGTGCGAGCTTCATCGATCAGCACCGAGTCAACTTCGTCTATCACGCAGAAATTAAAAGGACGCTGCACTACATCTTCCATCAAAGTAGCCATGTTGTCGCGCAGGTAGTCAAAGCCCACCTCGCTGTTCGTCGCGTAGGTAATATCGCAGCTATAATTTTTCTTGCGTTCCACCTGATCCATGCCCTGCTGAATCAGTCCCACAGTCAATCCCAGGAAGCGGTGCACCTGTCCCATCCATTCCGCGTCCCGCCTTGCGAGATAATCGTTGACGGTGATGATGTGTACGCCTTTACCGTTGAGGGCGTTGAGGTAAGCCGGCAGCGTCGCCACCAAAGTTTTGCCCTCACCAGTTTTCATTTCGGCAATTTGGCCTTTGTGGAGGATGATGCCGCCGAGGAGTTGGACATCAAAGTGGCGCAGTCCCAAAACCCGCTGTCCCGCTTCCCGCACCACTGCAAAAGCTTCCGGCAAGATTTCGTCTAGGATCTCTTTCTCCTCGTTGAGAGATTTAGCTTTTGCCAGACGTTCTTGAAACTCGGCCGTTTTCCCTCTGAGGCCGTCGTCTGAGAGTGCGCGGAAGTCTTCTTCCAAGATATTGATATCAGCTACCCAAGGCTGAAATTTTCTCAGTTTGCGCGCGTTGGGGTCGCCTAGCAGATTTTTAAACATGGCAAAAGAGGCAGATTTTTAATAATTTAGCTATTAGCTTTCGGGGTTACGGGCTGTGGTGTTAGCCACAGCGTTACCTTCCCCGATTGTAGCAACCATTGGCTCTGCTAAGCAGTCGAAGGCGTGTTTGGGGGCGATCGACCTTTTTGGATTTTAGATTTTAGATTTTGGATTGAAGAATTGATTCCTCTTGCCCCCTCCCGATTAAACAAATCATTTCCAGAAACTATTGAGTAAGGGCGTTATGCGGGCAGTTTGTGGATGAGGTGTATAGCCCGAAGGCGGATGAGGAGATTTTAGAGCAACGGGAAGTCATTGTAGTTATGTCATTCTGAGCGAAGAATCTCGATCGATTCTTCCCGGAGTTTACTTGCAGAACCCTTCACTCCGTTCTGCCAGTAAACTCCGGGTCGGGAGCGGAATGACAGACAATAGATGCGTAAGTCCTGTACTCAACAAAACGGTTACTCAGTTTTACTGACGAACTTATAAGCTTGATAACCTCCGTAGGTTAAAAGTGCCCCTGCTGCCACAATTCCTGCAACTGGGAGAGTCACAGGAGCAGCCACAATAGTTGTTGCTGTCGTTGTCAAGCCCAACCAACCTGCGACACCAGCAGCAGGCACTGTTGCAGTAGTGGCTATAGGTACAGTGGCAATTGTAATTGAACCCAATGACGAACCACCAAGTGCAGCGATTCCAGCGAGCCAACCGTTGTTTTCCATTTTTCTAACTATTGTGATAATTTTATATCTTATTTCATAATTTACTGCATATTTTATGGCCTGTCAATATCGAATTAAAACAAATTAGGATTTTCCAGTGTTTGCACCGGGCTGCAACGCAGCATTTTAAAATATCTATCTCAACTATCTATAAATTTAGGACACACTTCAAACGCTAATTGCGATCCATAAAAACAAACATCAAACTCATTAAAAAAATTAGTTCGCCCTAAAAGAATCGGAATATTATTCACCCTAGTCCAGGCAAAAACTAACTGAACTGGATCGAATTCCCCTACTTTTGCCAAGACTAATAATCCTTTCGTTTCAGCCCTCGCTAAATTCCCTGCTAAAGTAACAGAAAATCTTTGCTCTTCCCAAATTGCCCCTAATTGCACCCCAACATTATAGGGCAAAACATTGACACTAGCTCCTGTATCTAGTAAACCCATAACCTCAACAGAACGATTTTGATAAGTTAGTGTTAAAGGCAGATATGGAACATCAGCTAAAACACCTGACTCATCTCGTTTAGGTTGAAAAGAATATCGCCTACCATTAAACATTTTGAGTTGGTTTTTGTTCGGTTTCTAGTAACTGCATTAATTGCTCTGCTGCACTATTAGAAGTATGCACGGAATACATGATTTCAGCAGATTCGTTGCCCATGACAATTCCTTCTTCTTTCGCCAATTGTGCTATTAAAAACAGCATTATTTGAAATTTATCAGTACGGGACAATTGCTGAAGTTGGGTTAATAATTCAAGATTTGACATAAAACGCCATTGAATTCGTTTTTCCATTTTACCACGACCTTGAGATTTAAACCACTCCAAAACAGTAGTGTCAATCCCTAATTCCTGAACAGGCAAGATGCCTGTTCCACAAAGAATGAATTTGATTGTGGAACAGGCATCTTGCCTGTTCTTGAGAATGGTGTAAGATGTGAGATTAACCCTACTCTTCAACAGGCCTGGGGACTTCGTAGGTCAAAAAGTCATAGGCCATTTTTGTATTCGGAAAAATGGCCTGGGCTTCCTTGAGCAAATCGTCCAGGACGATCGCATTTCCCGGAGCGTAACGCGGGCTAAAATGCGTCATAATTAACTGTTTCGCCCCAGCGAGCAAAGCAACTTGAGCAGCCATTGTCGAAGTTGAATGCAGGCGATCAAAAGCCATTTGAGCATCAAGA
>JANYGO010000121.1 GCA_025362325.1 Cyanobacteriota bacterium
ATTAATTCAAAACTTGGAAGCCGCTTGGTATTACCATTTGGGTTCGCGCCACCTCGAAGCTAACGATCACGATAATGCTCTGGCGAACTTTAACAGAGCTGTGAATTTGCAATCGGATCATTATAAGGCTTGGTTCGGGCGAGGCATGGCTTTGGGGAACTTAGAACAGCACTTAGAGGCGCTGAAGAGTTTTGATGAGGCCTTGGCGGTGGAGCCGAATGTGAGCTTTGGCTGGCACAACCGGGCTATTGCTTTAGGAAAGTTGGGCCGCTGGTTGGATGCTCTCAACAGTTTTGACCGGGCTCTGGAGTTCAACCCGTGCGAGGCAAGTATTTGGCACAACCGGGGACTTTTGCTAATTGATATGGGGCTTTACGATAAGGCGGTGCTGAGTTTCGATCGCTCTTTAAGTTTGCACCCGGAGGCTGCGATCGCGTGGTACAACCGAGGTAATGCTCTGTTGGAACTCAAGCTTTACTATCAGGCGCTCAACAGTTTCGATCGGGCGATCGAGTTTAACCCAGACGATGCAAAAGCTTGGTACAATCGCGGTCTAGCTGCGAACTCAATGGGACTTTACAAACAAGCAGTGGCTAGTTTTAGCCGATCGCTCGTTCTGAAACCAGGCAGAGCCGAAGCTGTGGGCGAACGGCGGGTGGCTTTGGGGAAATTAGTCGGTTTAAATCAGAGAAATGCCAAGTTTACTCCTACATATGAGTGCCTGGTTGAAGATTATTTGATTTGGTACAATCGGGGTGTGGAATTAGCGCGAGAAGGCAGCTACTCAGAGGCGATTGCTTGCTACGAAACGACCTTAGAAATCAATCCTGATTTTGCTAACGCTTTTTATAACAAAGCTTGCTGTTATGCACTGCTGGGTTTTGCTGATTTGGCCCTTGACAATTTGCAGCGGGCTGTGGAGTTGATGCCTAATTTATACCGAGAGTTAGCTTTAGCTGACTCGGATTTAAGCTGCACTTGGAAACAAGAACGTTTTGCAGCGCTAATCCGAGGTTGATATTAAAACCCACATTCGGCATCCTCAACTGTGCAATATGGGTTCAAAGGATCTACCGCTCGAAATGGGAGTTTTTGAACTTCCATTTTTTTTATCGAGTTCTGCGTGAGGCAAAATCCGCGTTAAAACCCCTGGATCGTCCTGGTGCGATTGCTATCGCTACTATACTTGGCTTGCGTCGGATCGTATAAGGACTGAAGAATCAAAGGGGTATTAAAGCTAGATTTGAGATCGCTTATCGCACAGCAACTCTGATGGAGGATTTGATCGGCCTGTTAGCAACTACGAGAACCTTGTAGGTTCCAGACTCCGGGAGTTGAGCAAAAGTTTGACCTTCGCCTTGATCTAGGAGTTGTCCCGACGGAGATTCGATCGCCACATCGAGAGTTTTGTTGCTAGCGCTCACCTTGATTGTCTGTCCCTGTTTTCCTTGAACTGTCAGGGGCTGGATTTGGTAGCCGGACATTTTGAGTTTGACTGTGGCTTCGTTTTCCCCAAAGGCGATGGGAATTGCGCGCGAGGGCCTGTAAGTCCACTTGGCGTTAAAGTCGCGTTCGAGTACAAAACTGCTCGTCTCACCTTTCGGGGTGACTCGCACGCGGTAGATGCCGGATTCTGGTAACTGACCGATCCACTGATTGTCGCTTTTGTCAATAGCTCCCATATTCTGACCGTTGGGGCTGTACAGTTGGGCTGTCAGTTGTCCCGCCCACAGGGAGAGAGTGAGTTCTCGCCCTTTGACGCCTTCAAAAATATAGGTGGTGGGTTGGCTGATGGTTTGTCTAATTTCCGAGGTGGACATTCGCTCAATGGGTTCGAGCTTGGCAACTGGGGCAGGCGTAGCTGGCGTTGGTTCGATCGGTTCTAGGTTGGCAACTAGGGCAGAAGAAGCAGCGGGTTTGTTAACAGTTTCTGTAATTTCCGAGGCAGCCATCCGCTCGCTCGGTGCAATTTTTGGGGCTACAGGGCTGGCAAATACGGATTTTGCCGCCATCATCAGTAGCATTCCAGTCAGTAAAATTAGTTTTTTCATGTCGCACTTTCGAGGGGGTAATGAGTTGTATATGGTTACTTGTGTTTGCCTGTTTTCACCGGATTAAATCTGGCGATCGCGCGCTTAGCTACAGCAGCATGGAGGATACACGTAAATATCCCGTACTTGCACAAAAACTGCTGGTAGCAGATTGCCAGTGCGGGAGCTAAGTAGTAGCCTCAATTTCTCGGGACATTTCAATGATACTCCCTACACATAATATCATCGAGAATTTGACTTATTTGGTTAAGGAAAATTAAAGCTTTTTCCAAGGAGCTGGCTAAAAAAATGTCGGCACCCAAAAAACGCGGTGTCTGGGTTCTTGGATCGGCCTTGCTACCAGCAAAATACCCTTCACCAGCAGGGGGTGACGACCTCTACTGTTACCTAGTTTTGGGCGATCGGCTTGTAGGGTGTACAGCTTTATAGCACCTTCCCCTATAACTTTGCCAAGAATCGGGCAGTATAAGATTAGAGGCTGGTAGGGTTTGTAGATACAAGGGGCGGGTTTAGTTATGATTTTTGTGCAAAACCAGCCCTGCCACATGAGGTTTATTTGTACTACAAACCTGAGAGGATTTTGAGGTAAGCTTGTACCGTGTTGGACAAGCCCATTTCTAGGGCTTCCGCAATTAAAGCGTGGCCGATCGATACTTCTAGTATATCAGGAATTGAGCAAAATTTAGCTAAGTTTTGCAAATTTAGATCATGTCCGGCATTCACTCCTAAACCTGCTGATTGAGCCGCGCGAGCTGCTAAGACATATTGTTGAAAAACAGATTCTACATTGCCTTCGCGAAAAGCAGTTGCATAGGGTTCTGTGTACAGTTCTACGCGATCGGCTCCAACTTCTTTTGCTAGGGGCATGAGAGCAGCATCTGCGTCCATAAACAGGCTGACTCTGATGCCGTTGTCTTTTAATTTTTCAATAATTGGTAACAGGCGATCGCGATTTTCGGAAATATCCCAACCGCTATCCGATGTTAGCACGTCGGGAGCGTCCGGCACTAAGGTACACTGAGCCGGTTTTACGTCGCAAACTATATCCATAAAAGGAGGTTGAAACGGATTTCCTTCGATGTTGAACTCTACGGTTAGCATTTTGGCTAATTCGTAAACATCGGATGCTTTGATGTGTCTTTCGTCGGGGCGGGGATGAACTGTAATGCCGTGAGCTCCCGCTGCAATTGCTGTTTTTGCGGCTTCGGTAACGCTGGGGATGCCGATGTTTCGAGAGTTTCTGAGGAGGGCGATTCTGTTGATGTTGACGCTGAGTTTTGTCATGGGATTGGAAACTGTGGGTGTTTGTCGATCTTTAATCTTAACCGCTGTTAGGTTCGTTGGCTGTTAAGCGCAACACCAAACCTCAAATTCGTTGGCTGTTAAGTCGGTTGATTTGGGTAGTTTTGAAGCTGATGTTCTGCAATCGGCAATCTTTCTGCAAAATAAGATTCAGCTATTTGCTGTTTTCCTGCCAAATCTTCAAGATTTGCAATGCAGAAAAGAGGTGCAACGCGATCGACTATTTCGACCGGAAAATCTCGGCTAAAATATTTGAGTCCAAAGTCGTATCTGTGGGGACGGTAAATCATACCCAACAGTTCGACTAAGGGTAGAAGCGTCCAATCGTGATAGTTGCCGATCGCATCTACTAAATGCCCGCGATAAATCTCTTTTTTTACCAGAGGTTGCAGCAAATCAAAACGGATTTTGATTTCGTTGAAGCGATTTTGCATTTTGGAAAAATGCTGGTTTGCATCCAAATGAGCAGGTACAATTAAATTAGCTTTGTCAAAGGCGATAGGGACTTTTCCGTGTCTCTCGATTTCGAGAAAATCGTTGCGGCTGCTGCGCCGGAAAACGGCAAAATCAATCAGTAAGAACGGCGGGGTTTCTTTGAGACGCCAAAAACACTGCGACTGACCGTGCCAAGCGGGTTCTGGAACTCGATATTTGAGTTCGATTTCGGAAATTTCGGCGAGGATTTTTTCCACAATCTCAAAGGTTTCTTCCACGCAGTTGTCTGCAACCACAACCGCAATATCGAGATCTGACCACTCGTCGGTGTATCCGTGGGCTGCTGAACCTCCTTGCCATAAAGCGAGAACAAAATCTAAAGGTTGTAGGGTGGAAACAATCTTTTCGAGAATGATTTGTCTCATGGAATCAAGCTATACTTTTGGTTTTCCCTGGCTTCCACAAGTTTAACAAACATCGCCGGTTGAGAGTGCTGCGACACTGTTTGTGAGAGTGGCTAATGTGTCCGGTTGTGCGCTGCTGGCAAAAATTTTACGGGAAGCTGCAAGGGAGAAGGGCAATTTTGGGAAAAGTAGGCGCGTCGCAGCTATCTCTGGCAGGCCGAATCGCCCGATCGCCAAAATCAGTTTAAAATTCTCAGCATCAGAAACCTGACCGCTGTCCGGTAACATGAGAAAGGATTAATTTTTAACAGCGCGGCATGGCTACTATTTGGGAACTCGACTTTTACAGCCGTCCAATCATAGACGAGCGTGGGAAAAAAAAATGGGAAGTGTTGATTTGCGAAAGCCCGCTGAAGGTTGGCGACAAGGCAGAATCTCTGTTTCGCTACTCGCAATTCTGCCCGAGTACAACGGTGAATTCCCTGTGGCTGGCTGGCGCAATTAAAGATGCGATCGCCTCTGCACCGAAACCACCTGAAAAAATCCGCTTTTTCCGCCGCCAAATGGCGAACATGATTACCAAAGCCTGCGAGGAGTTGGATATTCCCGTCGCCTCCAGCCGCCGCACCCTTGCCCTCAGCTTGTGGTTGGAAGAACGGATGCAAGACGTTTATCCCGCCGAAGCGGGCTATCAACCGGTTGTGAACCCGAGCGTTCAATTTATACCCGAAACGCCCGTAGCGCTACCGGACGCTTTAATCGGCGAAAAATGGGCGTTTGTGAGTTTGCCGATCGCCGCTTTTGATGAGATGTCCGAGTGGGATATCGGATTTGGCGAAGCTTTCGGGCTGCCGATGACAGGCCTCGCCCCAGAAACGCAAATTCCCGGATTGATGATCTATTCGTCGCGAGCAACGGCTTTGGCTGGTTGGATGTCGGCTTTAGAATTGGCTTTTATCAAATTTGAGAGCGGCCCGCCCCCGAGGCTGGTATTAGATACGGGAGCTAACGATCGCTGGATTTTAGCTAATCTCAGAGATGCAGCAACTGAGGGAGAAGCAAAAAGATTTGAAGCCGCGAAAAAACAAGCAAAACAAGTACATTTCTTAGCAATTCAGTCGAATCCCGAATCGGAATCTTTCGCAGGATTTTGGCTGCTGCACGAACTAACTATTTAGTTGTTAGTTGTTAGTTGTTAGTTGTTAGTTGTTAGTTGTTGTGACTTCTAATAACCAGTAACCAATAACCAGTAACCAATAACCAATAACCAATAACCAATAACCAATAACTAATAACCAATAACTAATAACCGACAACAATGACCAATCACCAATCAGCAGAACAACTGTTAGAATTAGCCACCAAAGCAGGTGCCGAAGCTGCTGAGGTATTGGAATCGCAATCGCTCTCGCGGCCGGTCTTTTTTGAAGCAAACCGCCTCAAACAGCTAGAAACCGCCCAAGCAGAAGGCATTGCCCTGCGGCTGTGGCGGGACGGGCGGCCGGGTTTGGCGGTGGCCTACGGGCCCGTGGAACCGCAAATTTTGGTCGATCGGGCGATCGCGCTTTCGCAACTCAACGAACCGGAAATCATCGAACTCGGCACCGGTGAGAAAGTTGTTTATCCCGATCGCGGAGTGTCAGTGCCGGCAGAACAGCTAGTAAACTGGGGAAAAGAGGCGATCGCGATCGTCCGCGAAGCCTATCCCGAAAGCCTCTGCACCGCCGAGCTCGACTGCGAAATCGAAAGCACCCGCTTGCTGAACACCAGAGGCTTGGATTCTAGCCACACCGACACCACCCTCAGCGGTTACTTGTCAGCAGAATTAGTGCGGGGCGAAGATTTCCTCAACATTTGGGAAGGCGAAACCCAACGCGGCACCCTCGACTTAAACACCAGCGCCAAGCGGGTTTTGCAGCGGTTGGAATGGGCGAAAGAGAATGTAGCTCCCGCCACGGGGCGCGTGCCGGTGCTGTTTACAGCCAAAGCCGCGGATTTGCTGTGGGGGACTGTTTGTGCGGCGTTAAACGGCAAACAGGTACTCGAAGGCGCTTCGCCTTGGAGCGATCGATTGGGCCAACAAGTCACATCGCCCCTTGTCACGCTCTCGCAGCAGCCGGATATCGGGCCTTATAGCTGTCCTTTTGATGACGAAGGTACTCCCACTCGGGCGATCGTCTTTATCAACAGTGGAGTGTTGCAGCTATTTTATACCGATCGCACCACCGGACGAGCCTTGGGTAGCGGCACCACCGGCAACGGATTTCGCCCGGGTTTGGGTAGCTATCCCACACCGAGTTTATTCAATGTTTTAATTAAACCAGGAGTGCGATCGTTAATTGACTTAATCACTCAATTAGACGACGGCATTGTCATCGATCAAATGCTCGGCGGCAGTGCCGGAATTTCCGGCGATTTTTCGATTAACGTCGATCTCGGCTACCGAGTCAAAAAAGGTCAAATAGTCGGCAGAATCAAAGACACAATGGTAGCCGGCAACGTCTACAGCGTCCTCAAACAATTGGTAGAATTAGGAGGTGACTCCGAGTGGAACGGTTCTTGTCACACACCATCTGTAATTGTAGAGGGATTGTCCGTTACCGGCAAAAACTAAATTCATCGGCCAAACAGGGCATGGGGCATCGGGCATTGGTAATTGGCAAATAGTGAGTAGTTAGTAGTTAGTGGTTACTTGTTGTAGGACTACAGTTAACAGTAAATCATAACTAAGTTTTTCGACACCGAGTCAACAGTCAACAATCACCTGACGGTGCAACCGGAATTGATATAACAAATGCCCCGATGCCCCATGCCCTGCGCAAGCCAATGCCCAATTCCCAATTCCCAATTCCCCCATATAATATGCGTATTTGTTTTATCGGCGATTCTTTCGTAAACGGTACCGGCGATCCAAAATATCTTGGTTGGACAGGACGAATTTGCGTGGCCGCCAGCGGACAAACACCAGATATTACCTACTATAATTTAGGAGTGCGGGGAGAAACCAGTACCGATATAGAAACTCGGTGGTTTAACGAAATTTCTAGCCGTTTACCTCACTACTGCGACGGCAGAATAGTATTTTCCTTTGGCGTCAACGACACTTGCTTTGAAAACGGAAAAACTCGCGTCGCACTCGAAAAATCCCTTGAAAACTTGCGCGATATTCTGAACTCTGCCAAAGAAAGAGTACCAGTTTTAATGATAGGCCCGCCGCCAGTTATTGATGTCGCTCGCACAATCAGAATAGCTAATTTATCCGAACAGTTTTCCGTAGTTTGCAGCGAGTTAAACGTGCCTTATTTAGATATTTGCACCCCGCTGCAAATATCAGAAATTTGGCTAAAAGAACTTACCCAAAATGACGGATCTCATCCCCGCGCCTTCGGTTATTCGGAATTAGCTAAAATAGTTCACAATTGGGAGGGTTGGAAAGCTTGGTTTAAAAATATCAATATATCAGATGGAGAGACGGTAACGCTCTTTAGAGCCGTCGGCAAAAAAGAAATGGAATTAATTAAAGAAAGCGATTTCCTGGCATTTCCGCCGCGACTGTCTTTTCAGCCTATTTTTTATCCCGTACTCCAGAAAGCATATGCTATACAAATTGCGCGAGATTGGAATACCAAAGATGCAGCATCGGGATATTTTGGCTATGTAACCAGGTTTCGAGTTTTGGCTGAATTCTTAAAAAAATATCCCGTCCAAACTGTCGGTAGTTCGATTCACCAAGAGTATTGGATTCCGGCAGAAGAATTGGCAGAATTTAATCGCAATATTGTCGGTAAAATTGAAATATTTGCTGAATATCAACCGTAGAATAGGAGCAAGGACAGATGTTAGATTTTAATCAGTTTGAAGTTGTGAGTTTTGACTGCTACGGCACTCTCATAGATTGGGAAAGCGGCATCTTGCCAGTCTTGAGACAATTGCTGTCTAACCGCGAAATCGATTTGAGCGATGACGGAACTTTAGAAATGTTTGCTGAGTTTGAATCTGAACTGGAAAAAGACCAAAGTAATTATATCAAATATCGAAAAATCTTGCAAGAAATAGTGAAAAAGTTGGGTCAAAGATTTAATTTTGAACCGACAGAAACAGAATTAAACAGTTTGGCTGATTCCGTGAAAAATTGGCAGCCATTCCCGGATACAGTCGCAGCTTTGCAAGCGCTCAAGCAAAAATATAAACTAGCCGTAATTTCCAATATAGATGACGATTTGTTCGCGGGGACGGCGAAACACTTACAAGTCGAATTAGATTGGGTGATTACTGCGGAACAAGTGCGATCGTACAAACCGTCAACTCGCAACTTTGAAATCGCGATGGACAGAATGGGAATAGCACCGGAAAAACTCTTGCACGTCGCTCAAAGCCTGTATCACGATATTGTACCGGCGGCATCAATGGGAATCTCAACAGTTTGGGTAAATCGGCGGCAGGGAAAAGCAGGATTTGGGGCGACACTGCCCGCTAGCGCTCAGCCAGATTTAGAAGTGCCCGATTTGAAAACGTTGGTGGAGTCGATCGCCTAAATAACCGCAGATGTACGCAAATTAGGCAGTATTTGGGTGCACCTGCGGTGAAAAATCCGATCGAATCTAGATGAAAGTGAAATAAGGGCGATCGAGATTCAAATTAGCCACTTGCATCCAGAATCTTGACTTAGATTCCCGGTTTTTGCGTCCAGGAATCTAGAAGTAACTAAGTATTTTTGTAAAAAAAAAAGTTTCTGCATCTCGGAATGTTGAGTTAAATTGCGAAGAGTAAATCTAGATTAAAATCCGATGGAATTAATAATTACTATTGACTCGAAGTGGCTAACTTAGCTAAGGTGTGAGATAAATTTAATAAATTCTCGCTCGTCAATCAAGTCAAAGCTAATCAATCTTAGAAAATTTTCGGAATTTGGGTATTACTATGAACTCCAAAATCTTGACTGGACTGCTGACAGGGTTAGTTGTTTCGATTGTCACAAGTTTAATAAATTGTC
>JANYGO010000156.1 GCA_025362325.1 Cyanobacteriota bacterium
CTTTGTCGCCTCGGTTTGAGCATCCGGCTCGTCGCTTTTTGGGTCGAGGGGCGGTTGTCCGCCAAGCGGAGAGGCGAGCGTAATTTCTGCGCCTGCATCTTTGAAAACGTAGTAAGGAGCCGCAAATTCTTCTAACCAAAACCCTGTTTTTTTGCCGCTGTTACCCAGTTGGTCGTGGGAAGTCAACACCATTACTATTTTCATCATGATTTCGCTGCTCGATCTGTTGTGTTGATTTCGTGTGTAAAACCGATCGCCATTTGCTTAATTACTGCGCTGAATTACCAGAAAGAATTGGTTTAAAACCTCCACCCTTGTAGGGATAGGGAGAAATTAAAACAAGACTATTCATTACTCCCATCCTCCTCCTTATGATTGTCAAGTGCTGTCGAGCGGTCAACTGTCGAGCGGTCAACTGTCAACTCAATTACCAAGCGCGATCGTATTGAATGGGAGCCGGTACCGATTGCCGCAGTTCTTTGGCAGCCCGCATCGGCCAGTAAGGATCGCGCAGCAATTCTCTAGCGAGCAATACCATGTCTGCTTGACCGCTACGGATGATGTGGTCGGCCTGCGCCGGTGCAGTAATCATACCAACAGCTCCGGTAGCAATTTTAGCTTCGCGGCGGATGCGATCGGCAAAGGGAGTTTGATAGCCTGCACCCGTGGGAATCTTTTCACCCGGGACAATTGCGCCCGAGGAACAATCCATTAAATCGACACCCAGCGACTTTAATTTATCGCTGAGTGCCACACTTTGCTCGATGTCCCAACCATTGGGAACCCAATCGGTGGCAGAAATGCGAACCCACAGCGGTATTGGATCGGGCAGAACATTGCGCACCGCTTGCACTACTTCACATAAAAACCGGATGCGATTCTCAAAACTCCCGCCATAATCATCTGTCCGTTGATTGCTCAGGGGAGACAAAAATTCGTGCAGCAGGTAGCCGTGAGCGGCATGGATCTCGATGACATCAAATCCGGCTTCGAGGGCGCGCTGGGTGGCTTCTACAAACAATGCTGTCTGTTTTTGAATGTCTGCGATGGTTAGAGCGATGGGTGCTGGGTTATCAGGTTTAAATGGGATGGCGCTGGGGGCGAGAGAAGTCCAGCCTCCTTGCGATGCAGAGAGGACATTTCCACCATCCCACGGTGGAGACGTACTGGCTTTTCTGCCTGCATGAGCGAGCTGAATTCCAGCAACCGCACCGTTGCGGTGAATTAACTCGACAATTCGCGCCAGCATTTCAATATGAGCATCTTGCCAGATTCCCAAATCTTGCGGCGTAATTCGTCCTGCTGGCTCGACTGCTGCGGCTTCAGTCATCACCAGCCCTGCGCCGCCGACGGCTCGACTGACAAGATGAACCAGATGCCAATCATTGGCGAATCCATCGGCGCTGGAATACTGACACATGGGAGAAACTGCAATGCGATTTCCGAAGGTAACGCCACGTTGCTCGAATGGTTCAAATAAGTGGGGCATGGTGCAAACTTTTCATTCAGTTGATAGTTGACTGTTGGCAGTTGACTGTTGGCAGTTGGCAGTTGGCAGTTGGCAGTTGGCAGTTGGCAGTTGATAGTTAACAGTTGACTGCTACCTCTACCTAGAAGGAAGAGGATTGGATTTATTCAGTTAATTTCTCCCTACAAGGGTGGAGGCTTTCAACCAATTCTTTCTGGTAAGTTATCAAACTGCTATTTGGCTAAAAGCTCTAAGTGGCAGTGTGGTCGAATTGATGTCGCTCGCAGATGTCAGACAGATGCAAGCAACGACGCAACACAAATAGTTTCCGAATCAAAGCAAGAGGTATAGTAGTCAATGCAGGTTGCGACCATACAGCGAGCCGACAAAGACCGCAAATATCCCCGATTTGAAACAAGATATTTGTCAATAATTTTTGACAGCGACAACGCGAATTCGGCGATAATCTGCAATCCAATTACCATCGCGGTAAAGCGTCGGCCGCAAACATTCTTCAACTGCGAGAATTGCGCGCGATCGCACATCATCAGACCAACCCGACAAAAACCCACCAGCAAACATCTCAATCCAATTTACCATACCCGCACTACCGCCTTCTAGAAGAGTCGGGCGATCGAACAAAACCGCATAACCCACATCAAAACCCTGCTTTTCCAGCAGAAGAGCATACTCGCCGATACTCGGAAAATACCAAGGATTAAGCGATTCAGGCTCCTTCAAGCCAATTTCCGACAAAACGCTCAAAAGTGCGCGGGCGATCGCCCCCACATTCCCCTTACCGCCAAACTCAGCCACAAAACGCCCTCCCGGTCTCAGCGCTTTTTCCACGCAATCGATCGCAGCATCCGGCTGTTTAACCCAGTGCAAAACCGCATTAGAAAACACAGCATCTAACGGCACTTCCACTTGAAAATCCCTGGCATCCGCAGCCGCAAAGCTAATGTGAGGATAATTTGCTTTAGCCGTGGAAATCATAGACAAAGAGGAATCAATACCTTGCACAAAAGCACCACTTTGAGCAATCTTTTCAGTTAATTGTCCCGTACCGCAGCCCAAATCCAGAATCCGTTCTCCAGCCTGCGGAGCGAGCAACTCCAAAAGCGATTCACCGTACTGCCAAACAAAAGCATGATTTTGCTCGTAAAGAGCAGAATTCCAAGAATCTTGTGACATATTAACTCCCTCAAATTGTTAATCAGCAGGACTCAAACTGAAAACCCGGTTCTTCCGTACAGCTTCTCTTCTCTTCTCTTCGTGTGCTTCGCGCCTTCGCGGTTCGTTATCAAATCATTTCCCAGCAAGTAGAGCAATCCCATCCCCCTCAATACGACAAACCCTAATATTATCCAAAATCCGCGCTCCCTGCTTTTCATAAAAAGCAATTCCCGGCGGATTGCCAGTATTAACAGTCCATTCAATCCGCCCGCAATTTGTGGACTCAGCAATTTGTGCCAAATACTTTAACAGCGCTGTACCGACTCCCATACCGCGCATAGGAGCTTGCACGAATAAATCATCAAGCCAAAGGCACGGCTGCGCCAACAAACTTGAAGAGGAGGCATAAAACATAGCAAATCCTACTGCTGTTCCGGCAACTTCAGCCAACAATACCCGCACTAGCGGAGGCTGGCAAAATAACGTTTCCTCCAATTTATCTGCTGTTGCTGCCAACTGATTTATCGCTCCATCGAACTCGCTTTTTTGGGAAATAAAAGCCAGAATTAATTCTATATCTGCCAGCTCTCCTTCTCTAATCTTGACATCCAAGTTAGCCATTATTTAATTCTCAATTTCGCCTATTTATCACTGTATTAAATGCCATGATTAATGTCCAATATATTTTTAACCAACAATTTATACTTTTAAAATATCAATGATTGAGGAGCTATGGAACTGCGACATTTGCGTTACTTTATTACAGTTGCAGAGGAACTGAATTTCACTCGCGCAGCGGAAAGACTGCACATGGCCCAACCTCCGCTTAGCCAACAAATCCAGCATTTGGAGGCTGAATTGGGCTTTCAACTTTTTCGCCGCACGAAGCGGACGGTGCAGCTAACCGCTGCGGGACAGGTTTTTTTTGAGGAATCACAGAAAATTATGCAGCAAGTCGATCGCGCAATTCAACTCGGCAAACA
>JANYGO010000176.1 GCA_025362325.1 Cyanobacteriota bacterium
CCAAAGCCATGAATGCGACAGCAAGCACTCCGATGAATTTCCAGTTTTTACTGTGGTGGTTTGATTCAACCGGGGATTTGTCGCGCCAAAATTGGGCGATCGCACCCGGTATTGCCAGACCTAGAATTAGAATGACAGCGAAAAAGATCAGGCTGTCAACGTTAATGGGTAAATTGGCAACCTTCAATGTCGCCAGCAGCGCCAGTGGAGCGATGATGGATAACGTCCTTGACAACAGGGCCGACGGATAAAGATTGCCGCCCCAAAGCACGGATAAAACTGGGGAAGTAAGGGCTGGCGGCACCATCCAAAACAGCACCCACAAAACTTTGTACAGATCCGCTTCGCTCTGATACAAAAATCCAGAAAATATTAAGAATAGTCCCACTACCCACCGCACTGCCATCCACCCGTAAACTAGATACTTCACAGTAGAGGTTACTTTGCGTTTACTCGCGGCAAAGTCAATGTCCAGGTAGGTATAAAATGTTGAAGCGGCAAGACACGCAACAATTATGGCTCGAAATAGGGCTGACGGAATCCCTCCTGCTGAGGCGGTGATTGCCCCAACCAAACTTCCCAGCAAGAAGGCAACCGCATAGATCAAAATCGCCCACATAATTGAAAGATCGTTGATCTCTTTCCGCAGGGAAGCAGCACCGCCGGATTCCTTGTCGCGAAACTTGACGAGATCCACACCACTGAGAGCTTTACCATTGGGGAGTTTCAGGTGTTTATAAGAAGTCGGCGGTAAGCCACTTAAATAAAGTGCTAGAGGCTCTAATACATATTGGTGGCACACTACTAGAACAGTTTCTCCCCGTTCCAAGTGCGGTACAACCTTGTCTTCGTAGAAACGGGCGGCGCGAGAGTAAACTTGGGCAATCTTTTCGCCAGCCGGAGGCGCTTCGTTATGGGAATGCAACATTTCCTCGAAGCCTTCGTAACCAAGAGCAAGACGCAGCAGATTCAGGTTGCGCCCCGCAAAAATGCCAAAGGATTTTTCACTAATTCGGTGGTCGATTTGAACCGGGATATCGGGCGACTTTAGTGCCTGACTTTCAGCAAGGGCGATTTCACAGGTTTGCCGCGCGCGTCTCATGTGGGAGACATATACTGCGTCAAACTTTGTACCTTTTTTCTTCAGGTCAACACCTGCTTGACGCGCTTGCAACCGGCCAAATCCTGTCAGGTCAACATCCAGAACTCCTGCAAAAATGTTGCGCTCGTTACTGGTACTTTCACCGTGGCGTATAAAGTAGACACGTCCTAGCTCTTCTGCATTGAATTCTTTTTGTGAAGTCGCAGAAGTTGCTGTGGTTCGATCCTGGGATTTACCTGCAACTTCGATCGATCGATCTTCGGTACTTTGTACCTAGTCATCTAAGTTTCTAGTGTTCATGATTCAGCTTACTAAGCCTTAAACAGGATTTAGATTGTTTTCTAATACCATTTCCGAAAACTCATGCTACAGTACCCCAAAAATAAAAATCTTTATCCACAAAGAGAATTACATTTTAGAAGCTCTACCTACTGTTGGATGAGTTGTTAGAACTGGTATAACTTTGAAGTTTCAGACCTTCAAGTCAGACCAATTAATGAGCAAAAGCATTGTCCCACGAAAGCACGATCGAAAACCGTGCTGAGTATAACACAATCCACACCTGAAATCGCTCGGTGCAAACCCGCCTCCACGAACACGGAAAATTCGGGGGGAAATCGCAGGGGGATTGTCGATACAAAATATACGCAAAAACTGGGCGCGGGGCATGATATCTAGTCCGGTAGCATCGGAAATGTTGCACCATTCTCAATTACTTGTTTAGGAACAGGCTAGGAGGGCCTGTTCATAACAGCTTCCACACGAATGGTGCAACATCTCAGAATCAAACGGACACGAGATGAGTAACTTTGTATAAATCAGGCTGGTGCTTGCTGCGGGCGTCCCCAGACTATCCGCTCCTGTTTGTATACAACCATGCCGGGTTTCGCGCCTTTCGGCTTGTATACATATTTCGGTTCTGTATAAACTACCGGTACTTGTTCGCTGTGGCGCGCGCGACTGTAGTAGGCGGTCATGTCCGCCGCAAATTGCAAATCGGTTTCTTGGGCCACATTACCGGGTGTCAGACGCAGCAAAGCGTGACTTCCGGGAATCTCTAGGGTGTGGAACCACAAATCGTAGTCGTTGGCGGTGCGAAAGGTGAGTTGGTCGTTTTGGCGGTTGTTGCGCCCGATTAATAATTCAAAGCCGCTGGGGGTTTGGTAGCGGTGAAATTCGATCGCAGCATTTTTGTCACTGCCACGGTAATCTGATACAACTAGATATTTTTGCTGAATCAGTTCTTCACGGATTTCGGCGAGGGTTTGCAAGTCTTGGGTGTTGCGGTAGGTTTCCAATACCGAAAGTGCAGCTTCGACTTGTTCTAAATAGTCGATTTCTTCTTGTACGGCGGCTAACAAAGGTTCTACTGCAATGCGAGCTCTTTTAAGTTTTTGGTGTTTTTTGTAGATTGCTTGAGCGTTTTGAACGGCGTTTTTTTCCACGTTTAGCGGAATGATTACTGGTTTTTCAGTTTCAAAGTCTGGGAGGGAAATTGATTTCATTCCGGGTTGCCAATGTTGCAAGTTTGCCATCAGCAAGTCGGCTTGGGATTTGTGCGTGTCTGCGCCTGCGGATTGCTGCAACCGTTCTTTAAATGTGTTGGCTTTGAGGCGCAGTTTTGCGAGAACGTTGTTGAGTTTTTGGGTAAGCTGATGTCGCAGTTGGGCGAATACTTGTTGGTTGATTTCGCTGGTGTAGTAGCTGTTGAGTAATTGTTGAACGTTCGAGAAGGAAGAAGTCCGAGGGAAGTCGGAAGAAGGAAGAGAGGAATTAGATTCGTTTTCAGGATTTGACTGTTTTTCGTCGGGTTTTGGCCAGTCGATGACGCTGTAGCCTTCGGGGGTAAAACTCGGCTTAAATTTGGAGTTTTCTAGGCATTGCAGCCAGTATAGCCAGCGCTGAAATAGTTGCTGCCATTGCTGGGGATTCAGGCTGTCGGTGGATTGTTCGGGGTCGAGATTTGCCGATCGAATCATGGACACAACTAAGCCCTTACTCAACCCTCGGTAATTCTTCAACAGATTGGTCTTTAATTGCCCAGGAACCAGGCTAATTCGTTCTTTCCAGCGATCGAGAGATTCGATCGCGCTTGGCACTGCATCGGTCAAAGACGGGGGCAATTCGTAGGGTTGCCCGGTTTGGATGGGGCGGACGCTGGACTGTTTGGCGCTGACTTGGTGGGCGCAGGTGACAACGAGATTGTCTTCGGCGGTGAGGATGACGTTGCTGTATTTGCCCATAATTTCGGCGTAGAGATGCCAGAGGGCTGGTTCGCCCGGACGTTTGGCGAATTGCAAGTCGATGACTCTTTCCCAAGGGGAGACGGGGGCGATGGAAACTAAGGCTAAACCGCTGAGTTGGTGGCGCAGTTGTTCGCTGAAGGTGAAGGTGTCGGGAATTCGGGGCGGGGAGTCGCCGACGCAGATGCGGGCGGCTGCTGGATGGGATGAAATGTCTATCCAGCCACGTTGATTCATGGTGCGGAGGGCCAGGGACACGGTAAATCGATCGCGCTGGTAGACTTGTTCTAAGCGCGCTGGCAGCCATTTGGCTCGCAGTTCGCTGCAAGTGGCGGTTAAAGTTGTAAAGTCTACGGGTTGCACGGTTGCCTCTTTGCGATCGAATTATCTATTTCTGTGGTTACAGATTTAGGTCATATTCAATCAATCATATCAGATAACCGTTCCGAAAAACCTATCTAGGGAATTTAAACTGCTGAATCTAACTGAATATTTGCTAGATCTGCGATCGGCATATTTGCTAGTCTATGATCGGCAAGCGTACTCGCGACAGCTTGCCCTCAGACCAAATATCTCGTGCTTGATGTTGCTGTCCTCGGATTTTAATTAGGACTAAAGTCCTCACTACAAACCCATCTTATATTTGCTAAAAAGCTGTCGCTGGCCGCCGAGTCCAAACAGCCAACTCGCCGCGACTATCCAGTGTACAAAAATCGCACACCAAGCAGAACCGGTCAACACATAAACAGCAGTGCACGCTACTCCCAAAAGTCCGGTCAAAAGTAGAAAAATCGGCTGCAAAAATGTCGGATTTCCTTCGGGAAACAAGGTGATTGCCCTCACTGGATGGTAAATTACGTACAAGCACAAACTCAATCCAATCCACAGCAGCCAAGCAGTTGCGGTTACTCCTTCTGTGGGATGGGGAAGCAGCACAACTCGAAACAGCCACTCCTCGAATAATACGGGCCGAATTAGCGCTTTGAGTGCCAAAAATAGCAGGTTTATGAAATTGCCGTTAGGTGCGCTTACTTGCAAAAAACCCGCAGCAACACCGAGGGGAATCGCGGCGGCGCCGTAGATTAACAATGCCCAAAGTGCGATCGACAATCCCCTCGCATCCGGAAAGGTTGTGAACCCAGCAAAAGAGCGAAATATTAAACTAGACAGCGCGGGAAACTGCCCGAACAAAACAGTCGGCGCCACAGGTAAAATATCCGGGTTCTGGCCACCGACTTGATTAGTGCGAAGAAACCAAAGTTGAGCGCCGGATTTGAGGAAAACGCGGCTCAATTCATCCTGGGCACCGCGCGGTAACATCGTCCGCCAACTCATCAAAGCTGCGAATAGGTTATCGCCGATCGCAAATTGCGCTTCGCCACCTGTTCCCGATAATACTTTAGCATTTTGCTTCCAGTCCGAGCGCACAATTCCGAGGGGGATTAACTGTTGTTTCAGGGAATCTCTCAAAGCTGCAAGTTGCTGAAACCGCCGAGTTTCCGGATGATTGGGATGCGCTGCAATCCAGTTTTGCACTGCTGGATTGACATTGACTTTTTGGGTGATTGATTCTATCGTTAAATACAGAGCTTGATTGGAATCTTGCACGCAGGAAGTAGCCGGAGTAACTGCCGCACTTCCAGTCCCGTCTCCTGTCCGGTAGCGGGCTGCCATTATTTGCAAATTCCCCAGCAATTCGTCGAGGGGAGAAAGTGTAATTCCGCCCAAGTTGTAGTCGCGAGAAATGGCATCTAATTTGACAATGACATCGGATACCGGACGAGTCCCCAGCCAACCTCTCTCCAAGCTTCCCATGTAATTCGCCCAAGTTGTTCGACCCGCTACAATTGCTTCGGGATTGTTGGCATAAACTTGTTCGTATGCGATGTCAAATTGCAGTTCTTGTGTAAAAGGATCGCGGACAATTTCAGCGATTCCGTAGGCAAAGTGTCCGGTGACAGTACCAGCTACAACTGATTCGGCTTGTTTGCCGCCGATGCCGCCGAATAGGTGAATTGCTAAAGCCCGATCGCCCTGTTTCCATTCTGACATCAAATTGGGCAATCGCTCGGATTTCCCATCCACAAGTACGGTTTGGGCAGTACCTTTGCGGCTGTCAGTATTCTGCCAGTTTTGAACCTTAATATAACTGAGTCCGCGATCCTTTCCCACAATAACTTGTTGCGGCCCGAGTTGAAAGAGCGATCGCGGTTTAATCGCCCCAACCGTAAAAATTCCCGCAGCATCTTTCGCACCGTAAATGTACCACCCGGCTTTACCAACCGCAGAGTTTTCCAGTTGCTGGGGAGTCGAGGGAAAAACACCGCTGCTTTTGGGCGGCTGTTGGGGAAATCGCACAGTTTCCTCCACGCCGTCAAATTGTTTTGAAACTGAGTTATAATGACGAACAATCCGGTATTCGTTTTCACAAGGTGCACTTCCCGGACAAACTTTTGGTACAGCTCGATTTTTCCCTATTGCCGCACCCAGGAAAGCGACTAAACCGTAAAAGCGACCGACAATTTGCATCGGTTCGCTGTCGGTACGAATCACCGGAATTCGATCGCTAGCTGCCGAAAGTGTCACCGAATTTAAACTAACAGTAACATCATCGTTAGGTCGCGCACCGGCGAGAGATTGCAGCGGGCCGACTCGCAAACGGTTGTTGAGGCGATCGGGATGAACGTTACCTTGACTTTTGCTTTTTTCTGTGCTGTTTGTAAACTTGACATTTGTGGTTAAATTTCGCAAACTCGACTTTTGAGTCCACGCCAAACGTACTTTTTTACCGATTAAGTTTTCATCACCTGGCGGAGTGTGGTATACTTCCAGCCAGACCCAATCTTCCCCAGGCAGTTCCTGCATTTGTTCGGGAGTTGGTAAAATGAGCCTCCCCGTCCAATCGCCAGTTGGTAAATACAGCTTGGATGCAGCAGTTTGGGTTAAAGGATAGTAACTTGGTTGGTTGAAAGATGCCTGAGAACTTAGGGAATAGTTGGAAGGTCGATCGACTGGCTGAGGTTTCGGGTAAAATAAAATCAGGGCGATCGCACTTGCCAGCAACAGTCCGATCCAGCGGCGCAAATAAACTTTACGTTGATCGTTCATAGAATTTTAGCTCAAACTCGGCGGTTGCAACCGCTGCTGCATAGAAACTTTTGCCCTAGCTAAGAGGGACTGAAGAATCCAAAAAAACTCGGCGGTTTTAACCACCGAGTCGGATCTATTTTAGACCAAAATCCCGCAGCAGTTCCAAAGGCTTGTCCACAGGTGCGATCGCCCTTTAGGCCAAAAAGGGCGATCGCTTTTGATATAAGGTTATGGTAGGATTGAATTCCAAGTATCTTAGATAATTAGTTAATGAGTGGCATTAACCGCCAACTAACACGCCTACCCAAGAACCAGTTTATTTGAAAAACATCTTCCCGAAACGCCACAGGTACAAAGACTGCTGAGAAAAGAAGGAAAAGCTCATGTATTTAATGACAGAGCCACAATGGATTTAGTGATACAAGCTATTATAGATAGAGGAGAGCTTACAGGGATTGAGGATGAAATCGATGACTACGATCGCTACGGGCGATACTTTGATTATCCTATAGGTTATCAAATTAGAGCCGACGGCAGTCGCATTCCGCTGTATTACGCAGAAATTAAAATCATCAAAGGAACTGATAATTACCATGTTATCCCCCGCACAAAACCTCGTCGAACAAATCAATGATTGGGAATTTATCGAGTTGTGGGTAGATCCGATTGTTTTCCCACCTCGGATTCTGATGTTAGTGGGTGGCAAAAATAGTAAGTGTTGTATTTACGAGCCATCGGCAAATTATAAACCGCTGTTTTTAAGTTCAAGTTACGATGAGGCTCACTCGTGGCTAGTGGAAGATGAATATGAGCGAGTTGACGGTAGGCTTTTAGCCTCGGAAATAGTTTGAATCAATAAAATGAGGGCGATCGCGCCTCGGTTAA
>JANYGO010000204.1 GCA_025362325.1 Cyanobacteriota bacterium
ATCAACCCAGCCGCCGTAAACCGGAGAAAGGTGCAAGTTGTCTCTAATTAACTGATGAGTGGCTGGCGTAGTTCGAGTCAAATAACAAGGCATTTGTTCGCGTTCCACCCAAACTTCTGGATCGAAACTAAACCAGCGAACTTCTGCATCTCCCGGCTGCGGTTCCAGGTTGGTGTAATCGAGGGTGCGCTTGTCAACTCTCGCCGGAGTTCCTGTTTTTAACCTGCCGGTTTCAAAGCCTAAACGGTTGAGAGTTTCTGTTAAACCGACGGCGGCAAATTCTCCGGCGCGTCCGGCGGGCATCGACTTGTTGCCAACCCAAATTGTGCCGCCCAAAAAAGTACCTGTTGTCAGAATTACGGCTTTGCATTCAAAGGCGACGCCGAAGTATGTTTCGACGCCGATTACTTCTTCGTTTTTGCCCAAAACCAAGTCTGTAACCATCGCTTCGCGGATGGTCAAATTCTCTTGATTTTCGACAATATTGTTCATCACAGCGGCGTATTCCCGCTTGTCTGTCTGTGCTCGCAGCGCCCACACTGCGGGGCCTCGCGAAGAGTTGAGGATGCGTTTTTGTAGGTATGTGCGATCGGCCATTTTGCCAATTTCGCCACCTAACGCATCCACTTCGTTAGTAAGTTGAGTTTTAGCCGGGCCACCGACAGCGGGATTGCAGGGTTGCCACGCAATTTTGTCGAGGTTGAGGGTGAGGAGAAGAGTGCGGCAGCCGAGGCGAGAAGTAGCGAGGGCGGCTTCGCAGCCGGAGTGTCCGGCACCAACTACGATGATGTCGAAACTATCTTGGAATTGTACTGGGGTTTGTGAAGTCATGGCTGAGTCAGGGGAAGCGCAGGCGACAAACGAGGTTTTAGTCTTGTCTTTATTCTAGTATAAGTTAAAAGCTACAAAACACTTGTAATATAATGCTCATGTCAAAAAGTTACCATAAGGCAAGATGACAATTTTATTTTACGTTGATGAGGGTGGCACTGCCTGGAAAGATATGGAGACCAATTTCTTTTTTTTAGCTAGCTTTGCTATTCATGTCCAGCAATGGTCACAAATGGAAAGAGAAGTTTCAGCACTTAAAAAGGAACTATTTAGTGGGAAGGAACCTGAAGACTGGGAACTTAAGGGGCGCGATATTTGGCAAGGTGTGGGTTCATTTAAGACTTTTCCAAGGGAATTCCGTCTTCGAGCGTTCAAGAAAGTTTCAGAAACTATAAGTCACTTACCTTGTCATATATTCGCTGTTCAAGTCAACAAAAAAAGATTGCGCGAGACCAGCGAAGATATTAAAGATGAAACTGGTTTGTATCGCTTAAGTTTTACTCAATTATTAGAGTAGCTAGATGCTTATCTAAAGCAATCTAACGAAACTGGAATATTACTTATGGATTCGCGCTCAACTCAGCATACCAGTATTCAGGATGGGAGATTGCTCAGAGTGTATCGAGATTGGAAGTCACAAACAAAATCTTCTAATTTTGTGGAACTACCTTTGTTTGGCTTCTCAGAATTTTACACTGGTTTGCAGCTAGCAGATTATGTGGTGTACTTGATCGATCGTAGTTCAAAGGAAGCAGGGACAGCCAGTGGCAATACCGAATTGGAGGAAGCATTCAATCTGCTTGAGCCGAAAATACAGTTGTTAAAAATTCCTATTCTCCAGCCTAAAATTAACTTTGAATACCGCTAAAATGAAGGGTAAGTTTAAATGCGAATCCACGACTATAATAGTCGTGGATTTCGCCCTTATTGAGAGCTTAACCCTCTTTTAAAAGGGGCTTAAAATAACTCTCTACGCCTTGGCAGGGCGTTATTTTGGTAGTGATGGTATGATCATTAAATCATGTTTCAGGTTGACAGGCGCACGGTATCTCAACCGTACCATAACTCCCCGTGCAGTTCGGGGCACCTTGTGTCTGACAGGCGCACGGCATTGCAACCGTACCATACCTCCCCGTGCAGTTCGGGGCACCTATCATTTAATATCAGTATATAGTATAATGAAAGGTTTTGTCAAATATCGAACTGTCATAATTGAGGTAAACTAATCCAGATCTCAGTCATGCGATCGCCCGCAACATCCCCCCCAAATCCAGCACAATCGATCGCCCTCAACACAACTATCTGCGCTATGTTAGACAAAAAAATCTCAACAAGCGTACACAACAAATGAAATATTTCTTCTTATCCGACGGCTGGAAAGTCGGGCGCGTCTGGGGGGTTGGCGGCGAGTGGACCGTCGCCGGCTGGAGACGACAGCCGGACATCCAACAGCTCAACCTCTGCCTTTCGGATCGCAACGAAAAAATGTGGCTCTACCGCGTAGAAGACGCTGTACTCATGGTAGAAGTCCAGCCCGGAACCCCTCTAGATCCGGCCGATCCGGGAAAAAATATTGGCAGCGTCACCCTTACCAGACTCATCGATGCCGAGCAAGTTCTCGAACGCCTCGGGACGATCGCCACCCGCTGCGAAATCGACCACCCACAATTAATGTAAGGCCGAACATCTTGCAATCGGTTCTAACACTCGATACACTTCTTTAAATAACTTTCATTTTTATACCTCCACCTGTGAAGGTAGAAAGGATTCGGCAAAAGGCAGAATTTAAAGCCCGCAGGTAACTGCACGGGATTGAGAATCTGATTTTTCCGTCAAAATAGACATCATCACTTACACCTTGGAGAACCGCAGTCAATGGGACTACCCTGGTATCGCGTACACACAGTCGTCTTAAATGACCCAGGTCGATTGATTTCTGTACATTTAATGCACACTGCCCTCGTGGCAGGTTGGGCCGGCTCAATGGCCCTTTACGAACTAGCAGTTTTCGATCCCACAGACCCAGTTCTGAACCCGATGTGGCGTCAAGGGATGTTCGTGCTACCCTTCATGACCCGCTTAGGAGTTACGGGTTCTTGGGGCGGTTGGAGCATCACCGGCGAAGGTAACGTCGATCCCGGCTTCTGGTCTTTTGAAGGCGTGGCCGTGGCTCACATCATCCTCTCCGGTTTGCTGTTTTTAGCAGCAGTCTGGCACTGGGTATTCTGGGATTTGGAACTCTTCAGAGATCCTCGCACCGGCGAACCAGCCCTCGACTTG
>JANYGO010000257.1 GCA_025362325.1 Cyanobacteriota bacterium
CCCTTCTCCTTCCTCTTCCTACTTCAAACTTGATAAAATCTGGTTCACAGCTTGCACAATTCGTCCTTCCTGTGCAATGTCAGCAGCAATCATGGCAATGTGTATATCTAAAGATTGCTCGTTGTCGTTCCAAATGTAAGATTTTTCAACATTCGGCGGCTGCCCTACAACTTCGCGCACAGCCTCATATAGCGGTAAGCTAAGTGGTGACAAACACTCCCGCGCGTCATAGTGACCGGCGACTTGATGGGTTCGCAAATCAACGGCTTGGACGGCAAACATTAGAGCTACTGCCATATATTGCTGGAAGATTTCAATTGAGCGACGAGCTAAATTAGCTGAAGCGAATCCTTGGCTATTGATATTTTGATTGAATTGTTCGGCGTGAGTGGGAAAGCGATCTGCTATCGAATTGCCATAAAAAGTCAACAGCGGCATAATCGAGTTTCCAGTTATTTGCAGAGCTTTTAGACCCATGTTGACCTTACGGCTCGTGTTACCAACTAAAGACGGTGACAGCCCGTTATTAAATTCCGGTGCAACCAACAGCGCTATTTGCACATCCAGGTGCTTAGATAGCAGACCTAAGAGATACCGCAAACGATCCATTCCCACACCAACATACTGTCCCAGAAAATTGCCGCCGTGATAGCTGGCTTCATTCTCAACGTCGATCAAAGGGTTATCTGTTACCGAGTTTATTTCTACTTCAATCTGCTGAACAATCTCTGCCAATCCATCAACAATTGGCCCCAGATATTGAGGCAAGCAACGGAGCGAATAGCGGTCTTGAATTGGATCTGCACCCCGGTAATCGTGCTTACCATCTAACTCGTTTCGGCTCAAGCACGAATCTGTAAGGAGTTCGACCATTTGGGAAGCTGCCCATATTTGACCAGAATGAGGCTTGAGCTTGTGAATGAAGGGGTGGAACGATTGATTAGTACCCCCTAACCCTTGAATCATCAGGGCGTGAACCCCCATTGCTAGGGCAAGCAAGACTTGTGCGTCGCGGAGGCACAGGGCCGCGATACCAGTCATAACAGAGGTACCGTTCATCATTGCTAACCCTTCTTTGGGGCGCAACGTCAGGGGGGGTAAGCCAAGCTTCTCAAGCGCTTGTACACATGACATCTCCTCACCTTGAAAGTCAACGGTAAAGGATTTGTCCAACCCAATCAGCGATCCAGTAATGTAAGCTAGGGGTGTAAGGTCGCCGCTAGCGCCGATAGAGCCAAATTCGTAAACGTGAGGTGTTACTCCTTCATTGAGGAAGGTTGTCATGCGCTCCACCAGTTCCAACCGGATGCCAGAGGCACCGTATAGATGCGAGTTGATCCGCAGGATCATCGCGGCCCGGACATCAGCGATCGGCAACCGCTTACCAGCCCCAGCCTTGTGATAAAAGACGAGATTATTTTGTAGAGCAGTCGCATCTTCAGTAGAGATTACAGTATTCGCCATCCCTCCAAATCCTGTTGTCACGCCGTAAATGGGCTTTCCCGACTCGACAGCATCCATAATGTAGTCGCAGGATGCCTTTATACCCTCGGAAATTTCATCCCGATTCGTTAAATAAACTTGCGAGGAGTTTCTGGCAACGTTGACTACTTCTTCTACAGTCAGCGATCCGTTCCCCACAGTTACGTTACTCAAATTAGGCTCAGACCATTTGGGTAATTTTAGAGAAATCAGTTTCGTTAAGTTTCTTGACACTTCTTAGATCCTAGATTTATAGATAGATGCCACTCAAATGTGACTAGAGTCACAGCACACTCGAAACCGGGATGTTAATTTGAATTAAATGACAGAGAAATATGACTGGATACCATACTCTGCCATTCGTATTCAAATCTTGCCTTTCGTTTCGTAAAACAAGCCGCAGCCATTAGACATCACCGATGATGAGTCTACAAGCCTTATTGCGTTAAGGCTGGAAACTTTAATTCGGTTGATGCCTATTGTGCTCAGGGCAAAATAAAACTGCGCCGACACTACATTATGCGGGCAGAGTTATAATTGATTGAGTTATTAAAGCTGGTAGGCTGTTATTGGGGCTATTGACCGATAACTTCAGGACAATACCACCGCTAAAGGCTAAGCATACATTTTTGTCACAAAACGTTACAATGATTTACGAAATTTTTAGGATGACTATTGAACGCTACGGGATATCTGGAAAACAGTTATCCAAGTTTTCAGGCGTTAGCGAGAATCATATTTCTGAGTTTCGGCGGGGCAAGACTGGCATCTCTACGGAGGTGCTGTGGAAATTAATCGAGGCAATGGACGAGATTAAGCCGGGAGCCCGCGTTTATTTCTGTAATCGGCTGATGGGTGGAGAGGGATTTGGCAACAGCAGCCAGATGTCAGTGCCAAAGCAACTAAACTCTTTGTTAGATATGCAGATATTGGTTGATGGACTCTCTGACGACAGTTTGGCCTTGCTACTGATGGTGGTGGCGGCGCGGATCAAGAATGGTGTTTCCTCTCATGCTAAGGGTTTTGAGCTAATTGGCTAATAATTTAACGGCTCGTTTGTACAGGCAATAATTCCACAACTATTGCCCCATTGCTGAAACCATTGCTGAACAGGATTAAGAGAGATTACGCTGATTTAACTAATTTTTTTATCGCCTCTAAAAATCAGTAAAATTCTTTGAAACATCAAAAATTAGAAAAGAGCGGACAGTCTCCCTTGAGACAACTTTAAAAGGAGATAAACTTCATCAACATCATGACGGATAGCATTCAGCATCTCATTGAGCCGCACATTCAAGATTTGGGTGGATTCCAAGCCCGCCGCCTGCTTCCCTCAGACGTTTTAGCGCTGGTAGGCCCGTTCATTTTTTTTGACCATCTCGGCCCTGCGGTGTTTCCACCCGGTCGGGGCGTGGATGTCAGGCCGCACCCGCACATCAACTTAGCAACCGTCACCTACCTGTTTGAAGGGGTTTTGCTGCACCGCGATAGTGTCGGCAGCGTTCAAGAAATTCGTCCAGGCGCGGTGAATTGGATGACGGCAGGGCGAGGCATTGTGCACTCGGAACGCACCCCTGACGACGAGCGCAGCTTTGAAGCCATCCTGCACGGCATCCAAACTTGGATAGCGCTTCCCGACGAATACGAAGAAACTGACCCCTGGTTTCGGCACCATCCAGCAACTGATTTGCCTGTTTGGGAGGATGCAGGAGTTTCGTTCACCCTGATTGCGGGTGAGGCTTACGATCGCACTTCCCCAGTTCAAACATTTTCACCGATGATTTATTTGGACGTGCAACTAGCTTCAGGCAAGCAATTTACCTTACCGGGCAGTTACAGCGAGCAGGCGGTTTATAGCGTAA
>JANYGO010000261.1 GCA_025362325.1 Cyanobacteriota bacterium
TAGCAATAACTCAGGTTCTAGCCTTTATAAAACAGGTGATTTAGGTCGCTATTTAGTTGACGGCAACATCGAGTTTTTAGGCCGCATTGACGACCAAGTAAAAATTCGCGGCTACCGCATCGAATTGGGAGAAATTGAAGCGGCTTTGTGCCAGCATCCACAAGTGCGCGAAGCAGTAGTAATTGTGAAGGAAGACATCCCAGGCGATAAGCATTTGGTAGCTTATGTTATTCCTGACGGCCTTAATGAGAAATTAGAAATTCCCAATCTAAACTCAAGTGAGTTGCGCCAATTTTTGAAAGAAAAGTTACCAGGATATATGGTTCCTGCAACTTATGCAGTGTTGGAAAATATGCCACTGACGCCTAATGGCAAAGTAGACCGCCGCGCCTTGCCTGATATAGATACAGACAGCGAGGATATAACAGAAAATTATGTAGCGCCTCGGACTGAGATCGAAAACGCGATCGGGAAAATTTGGGCTAAACTTTTGGGAAAACAGCAGGTTAGTATCTACGATAATTTTTTTGAACTAGGCGGGCATTCCCTGCTAGCAACTCAGTTAATTTCTCGCATCCGAGACGCTTTGCAAGTCGAGTTATCGGTCAGCAATTTGTTTGAGGCCCCGACTGTGGCGAGTCTGGCAAAATACATTGAAACAATGCGCTGGGCCGCGAAAGGTTTGGATACTCCCCGAACCGACCAAAATGAGCGTGAAGATGTGGAATTTTAAAGCCTTATACCAATTTTTTATGAGGCTGCATAGAATCCGATCCCCCCTAGCCCCCCTTAATAAGGGGGGGACAAGATTCCGCTCAAAGTCCCCCTTCTTAAGGGGGATTTAGGGGGATCCAGATATGTGCAACTTCACATTAAATTGGTCTTACATAATTGGGGAAGCATTTTAATTGTTTTGTGGAATTGGCATCTGCCCTGTCGGTAGAAATTACCGCAATGGGAACTGATATTCAAGCCTGTTTCACGAGGAGATTTAGACCTGTTACTTACTAACCTCCTAAAGGCTGAGGTTGCCTATATACTTGCAAAATTGCTTGCGGGGCCTTATAAATAAGGCAGGAAGTCTTCACTCAACAGCCACTCATCCAGAAAAGCAGAAACGATGTCCAACCCAGCGTCTGACCGTCTTAAACAAAATTCTGAAAAAATTATGGGGATGTGGGAGAAGCGGGCGCGTGAGGAAGTCGTTGCATCAACGCATCAAGATTCTCTGGTCTTGCAAGATTCCCTACCTCTGTACTTAAACCAACTGGTAGATGAACTCTCAAACAGAATTGTCAGGACACCTGCCCGAATCACAGCCGACGAGGTAGAAAGCACTCGGATTGGTAAGCTGCATGGGCATGAACGGGCCGGGTATGCTGACTACTCCATGACTCACCTAATTTTCGAGTATCACCTCCTCCGTCAAGTAATATTTCAAGTTTTAGAAGAAGAAGCACCTTTAGGAGTGGAGGATCGAGACATTATTATCGGCTCCATTGAGCAAGCCGTTAATGACGCGGCCACTCAATTCTCCGAAACGCTGCGAGATATTCAAGAACTATTTATGGTGACGCTAACTCACGATCTCAGAAATCCCATCAATGTCGTAAAAATGGGAACTCAACTAACTCTGCGGCGGCTTGAACGAGGAGACAGCCATGTCGATGTGGCGGCGAGGATGCTCAGTGCGATCAATCGGCTGGATTCCATGATTCAAAATCTGCTTGATGCGAGTCGGCTGCGGGCAGGACAGAGCTTAAAGATTGAATTTGAAGAATGCAATTTTGAGATGCTAGTCCAAGAGGTAGTACAAGATTTGAGCTTCGCGTATGGAGAGCGGTTTGTTGTGGTTTCTGAGTCTGAAATTAGGACTTATTGCAGCCGTAAAGAAATACGGCGGGTGATTGAAAATTTAGCAATTAACGCTGTGAAATATGGTGCGCCTAGTACGCCGATTACACTTACGCTCCAGCAAACTGAAACGCACATCAGCCTTACTATCCATAATGAAGGCGAGCCGATCGCCCTAGACGCTCAATCCATCCTATTTCAACAATTTCGTCGAACCATTTGTGCTGAAGAGCAAACCGGCTGGGGATTAGGATTATTTTTAGCAAAAAATATTACTGAAGCTCATAAAGGGACACTTGAAGTTGAAAGTGCAGAGGGCAAGGGGACAAGCTTTATTATCAA
>JANYGO010000315.1 GCA_025362325.1 Cyanobacteriota bacterium
TGGGCTGATGTCATCAACCGCGCTAACTTGGGTATGGAAGTAATGCACGAGCGCAACGCTCACAACTTCCCGCTCGACTTGGCCGCTGGTGAAACCACTCCAGTTGCAATGGTTGCTCCTTCCATCAACGGCTAAATTTTAGTTTTTGATTAACAAAAAGCGCTCCTAGAAATAGGGGCGCTTTTTGTTTGGGAATTTTTTGCTCGACTTTCTTCTTGGTTTTATCCGTTAGCTCGGTTAAATCCGCCACAGCCATTTTTTTTCCTTTTTCCATCAACATCCATCGCTTAAATCCGTTAGCTCGGTTAAATTAGTGACAGAACCCGTTGCCGAACTTTCTTCCATCGGTTAAATTTTATGATTACTATAGAATATAGCGAGTAGGTCGATCGAGATATAATGCGACATACTCGACGCGCGAAATCTCATATTATGGTCTAGGATGCCCATAGTCGGATTCAGAATATGTTGGACTTGGCGTAGAGTGTTCGTTAGCAGCAATGCAATTGTCTCGATTCGAGAATCTCACCATAGACAAATGTAGCCGATCGGGAGTTGCTCCTCACCGTCCCAAGCACTCTATCTGTAAGGAGGATTTGTATTATGAAAGATGGACAAGAAGTACGCCGGGTCTCCACAGCAGCAGTCATTGCCGGTGTTTGCGGGTTGGCTTTAGTAACTGGAGGGGGCATTGCCTGGTGGACGGCGAACCGTTCGCCAACCGCAGACACGCAGTCTTCTGCTCCGACAACCGCTCCGGCGCTGTCCCCAAGTCCTGTGGAATCCCCTGCTGTGATTATCCCCGTACCCCCTCCAACTCCTGTCCAGGTGCCGCAGGCTCAGATACCACAGGTTCAGACGCCTCAAGCTCAGAGGCTTACCCCTGTAGCGCCACAGTCGCCACAGTCGCCACAGTCGCCACAGCCAAAGCCTTTGCAGCCAACGGATGCCCAGACAGTTCAAGTCTACTGGGTTAAAGATGCGATCGGCAAATTTGAGGGAATTCCTACAAAAGTAGCTGTCAAACAAGCTGACAAGCCTGATGCAACTTTACAAGCTGCTTTTAACAGTTTGTTGGCTGGGCCGAAGGATACAACTGTTTCTAGCGAAATTCCTAAGGGGACAAAACTCCGGAGTTTGAGTGTCAAGAATGACGAAGTTTATGTCGATTTGTCCCGTGAATTTACTTCGGGGGGAGGCAGCAGTTCAATGACGAGCCGGTTAGGGCAAGTTATCTATACGGCTACAAGTTTAAAACCGAATACCAAGGTTTGGATTTCGGTAGAAGGCAAGCCTTTGGAACTTTTGGGGGGCGAAGGTTTGGAGGTGTCTCAGCCGAGTACCCGCCAAATTTTTGACAAAAATTTTCCCCTTCGCTAACTTTTGATTCATCAGTTAGCAGTCCTTAGTCCTTAGTCCTGAGTCCTTAGTCCTTAGTCTGAATGCAGAAAGTAGGGATTGATAACTGATAACTGATAACTGATAACTGATGATATCGTTGACATGAGCATCGGAATAATAATTATCGGAGTGCAGTGCCGTACCGCTCGCTTCTGATCGCGGAGCCAAGCGTCCCGCTCGCTTGCAGGGTATAATTCCGTAGTTACTGGATTTGATATAACTGATGACTGATGACTGATGACTGATGAGTCATGACTCATGAATCATGACTCATGACTCATGACTAATTTTCAGTGCTTGGTAGTCAGGCTAAATGCCCGAAAGTTGAGGGCTTGCTGTTCTATCCGGGTGGCAAGCCGATCGCACACCATATTGCACAGCTCGAAAATTAACTCGTCCTGCACCTTATAATAGGCGGAAGTACCTTCACTCCGGCGAGTGAGGATACCAGCTTGGAGCATGAGTTTTAGGTGCTTAGAAACATTGGCTTGACTCGTTTGAGTAGCTTCCACCAACTCTTGCACGCATTTTTCGCCGTCGCGAAGCAAGTTCAAAATTCGTAAACGCATTGGCTCGCTCAAAATACTGAAATACTCAGCAACTTGTTGCACAACCTCTTGCGGGACAGGCTGGGATGACTTCATCAAACTCACCGGAGAGAAGTGATCTCGAAATATTAACATTTATTCTGTCCATAACAATAAAGTAATGCTTCAATCCGGATTAATTCGCATCAAAACTTGACCGTATTCGACAGGTTCGCCATTTTGCACTAAAATTTCCATCACTTGACCGGACACTTCATCAGCATCAATCTCGTTCATCAGCTTCATCGCTTCGATTATACAGACAGTCTGGCTGACCTTGATGCGATCGCCCACATTCACAAAAGGCGGTTCGTCAGGAGCAGCAGCACGATAAAAGGTTCCTACCATCGGCGAGATAATTGGCACCCATTTGGTATCGACAGGGGCAGACACAGGAGCGGGTACGGCGGTAGGATTGGCGGGTGCAGGAGCGACCAGAGCCGTTCCTATATTTTGATCGACAGCATCCGGTGACACTGCACTGGGGCTAGCCACAGCACCCAAGGCGATCCCAGAGACACTCGCCGCGGCAGCAGGGAGCGCAGCAGCCGTTTCTGGCGAGCTTGCCAGAATGCCTTTGCGTACTGTCAGTTCAAGCTCCCCACTTTTTAACGTCAGTTCCGAAATGCCAGTTTTGTCTAAAACAGTTAGCAGTTCGCAAAGCTGGTTTAAGTCTAGTTGCACAGCAGATTCAAGGGTAATTAATAAGTGAAAATTGAGAATTGAAAATTGAAAATTGGAAGGCGGGGAAGCGAGGATAATCTACCTATTTTGGAGAAAAAAGGGGTAGTTTTTGAGCTTGGAGCCATGAAAATTAAATTTTTAGCTATTTAACCCTGAACTAAAAGCTCTGAACTAAAAACTCCTTTTTCCTCCGTAGTTTCTACTCTCGACCGAGGTACTTGTCTTCACGAGTATCGATCCGAATCCGTTCTCCAATGGAAATAAACAGAGGCACCATTATCTGAGCGCCGGTGGAGAGGATGGCGGGTTTGCTGCCGCCGGTGGCAGTATCTCCTTTGACTCCGGGATCGGTTTGTGTCACTTCTAGGACAACAGAGTTGGGCAGTTCCACTTCCATGATTTGCTCGTTCCAGCGCAGAATGCTGACTTCCATCCCTTCACTGAGGTATTTGACGCGATCGCCAATTTGCTTGGCAGTGAGGGTACTTTCCTCGTAAGTTTCCATATCCATAAAGATGAACTGGTCGCCTTCTTTATAGGTATGCTGCATCACGTTCTTTTCGAGATTGGCTTGAGGCATAGTCTCGCCAGCCCGGAAAGTTTGTTCTACCACGTTTCCGGTTTGGACATTTTTTAATTTTGTCCGCACAAAAGCTGAGCCTTTTCCTGGCTTGACGTGGAGGAATTCGATCACCCGCCACACGCCATTATTCCATTCAATTGAAACACCTGTCCGAAAGTCGTTACTTGAAATCATCAGAAAAATGGGTAGAAACCCCGTCCCTATAGGACGGCTTTATATTCCCTTTCGGGAAGGAGGGGTATAGTTGCCCCTCCGTGGAGATATGGTTGTCTCCAAAACTCCCTTGCGGGGTAAAGTTAGCTTGTCGGTCAATGTTCTGAGAGCTTTTTAGACTTGTAGCACCGTAAAGAGTGACCTTAGAACTGTTTAACTACAAATGACACTCTCAGGGGACTTCGCACTCTCCAGGGTGTCGTGACTCTCAAAACGTAGACCAAGGGAAGTCTGAGGCTGGTCAGGATGGCTAGCAAGAATCTCGCGACCAAGCCTCATGCCTTTAGGCTGAGGTTCCTGACATAAATTTTTGCGGGCAATCCCGTCGCCGGGGGGGCGCGGGGGAACTACAGTCAGCTTAAAGCCGCAGTCTAGCTGACGGCATCAAAAAGCAATTGGCAATTTATTTTACCGTTCAAAGGGGGCAAGTGCTGTACTGAAAGCTAAAAAGCTCTCTTAGGCTCCAAGTTGGGCAACGGATGCGCCTAACCGATGTCAGCGAGATTCGGCGATCGCGCGCTGTGGGAAGATAATAGAGGCAATAAAAGTTAAAGTTATGTTGCATTGGCAGAATTTCTCGATCGATACGTGCAAGCGTTGGGTCAAAACCGCCGCTTTAGCAATCCTGCTGTTCGCACTCTCCCTGAGTTTCAGTGCAGTGTCCCACGCCAAACGCCCCAGCAGCAGTATGCCTGCGGGGAACGCGATTACCGACGGCCGGGCGCTGCTGCGTTTCGCGCTACCTCTTGACAATCAGACTGTGCGAGAGTTGCAAATTAGTCTCGAAGACATTGGCAACCACATCCGTTCTAAACGTTGGGGGCCGATTAGCAGCGATGTCAGCAAGGCTTCGAGGATTCTCAACCTGCGGGAGTCTGACATTTTAGTGAGTATTCCGGATGGGAAAAAGCCGGAAGCCCAGGCGCTAGTTGTACGAGTCAAGGAGGGAATTACTGAACTGGAAAAGGCTGTTGAGGCTAAAGACAGGGAAAAAGTGATTGACTTGAAAGCTACAATCCTCGGTTCGGTAGGCGAAATCGAAGAGTTGATGGTGACAAAGTTTCCGTTTGAAGTGCCTGCTAAGTATGCTAATCTGCCTCAACTCAAAGGGCGCGCTACTGTGGCTGTGGAAACCGAAAAGGGAACAATTACTCTGGTGGTTGACGGCTACAGCGCCCCGGTGACTGCTGGTAATTTTGTGGATTTGGTCGATCGAGGTTTTTATGACGGTTTGCCGTTTATTCGATCGGAAGAATCCTATGTTTTGCAAACCGGAGACCCCGCAGGCAAGGAAGAGGGCTTCATTGACCCCGGTACTGGCAAATACCGGAATGTGCCGCTAGAAGTGCTTGTGAGAGATGAAAAAGAGCCTGTTTACGGGATTACTTTAGAAGATGCGGGGCGTTATCGTGACGAGCCTGTTTTGCCTTTTTCGGCTTTCGGTACTGTGGCAATGGCCCGCGCTGAAGCCGATCCTGACAGCGGTTCTTCTCAGTTTTTCTTTTTCTTGTTTGAACCCGAACTTACGCCCGCTGGCTTGAATCTTTTGGACGGTCGGTATGCTGTTTTTGGTTACGTGATTGAAGGAAAAGAGGTGTTGGAACAACTGAAGCAGGGAGACAAAATTGTATCTGCCAAGGTGATTAAAGGCAAGGAAAACTTGGTGCAACCTCAAGTTTGATCGGTGACGGCGATTGACATCGCTTCTACAGAAATAAAGCCCGCCTCTGCGGGCTAGAAGCATAAACCAAGAAAGAGGGCGATTGAAATCGCTTCTACACAAACAAAGACCGCCTCCGCGGGCTGGAAGAATTAATCAGATAAGTGGAAATTCAATTAATATCATTATTATACCCATTGCATTCATCCTCAATTCATCTTGAGATTATCTGCGTTGCATCTGTGTTTTTTTAGATTAAATCTGCGGTTTATGTATCAATAGATTTCATATAAAAGGTCTATTTTCTACACAGTCATCTTCGTTATTCAATCTAGTAACTAGAACGATATTATGGCAATTTTAGAATTTTTATTGGTAATTGGTTTGAGCGGATTTGCAGGGTTGTTGATTGTAAACAATCTGAATGAAAGCAAGCAAAAGCGGCAGTTGGATGAGGCTTTTTATCAGTTGTTGGAAACTCAAAACAGTCAGGTTTCGCTGATTCAATTGGCGGCTAGCGCCAGGGTTGAGGCTGAAGTTGCTCAGCAGTATTTAAATCGGCAAGTTAAGATTTTTTCGGCGGTTTTTGAGGTGGATGATGAAGGGGATACTTTTTATCGATTTCCGAGGTTGCGCCTGCCGCCGAGTTCGGGTAAGGAATGGTGATATAGCAGTTGACAGTTGACAGTTGACCGTTGACCGTTGACAGTGGACAGTTGACAGTGGACAGCTCGCCCCCCGAGCTCCGTCGTTGGGTTGACAGGTTGCTTGCTTAGAGAAGGGTTGAGAGTTAATTTTCCCTCAAGTGTGGCAGATCCAAAGCTTAGGGTAAAGTTTTGTAACAAATTTCGTGTCTGCGCATAAAAAGTCGATCGACTCTCAGATAGATAGATAGGGAACTTGTTCTCTGCCAAAATCTGAGGTGCATGATATGCAAAAAATCAAAAAAAGGCTTGAACAAACGGACTGGCGCGGGTTTGTGCAAAGTTGTCTGTCGTTGACAGCTTTCACCGTCTTGGGATTTAGCGCCGTTGAACCGGTAAATGCCGCCAGTCTCCATACTGGTTTCGCTTCCTATGCCGTTACCGACCTCGGCCAAACCAATGCCTACGGTATAACCAATTCTGGACAAGTGCTAGTTAGTAATGGTGTTGCTGGGGTGTGGGATAACGGTCAGATAACTGAAATCAAAGACACCACTTGGGCTTACCAAATGAATAGTTCCGGTCAAGTCGTGGGTCGCTATCTGGGTGAAAATTGGACGAATAATGCCTACGTGTGGGAAAACGGTCAAAGGACTGACCTCGGTTATTTTGGTGGTATCAGCAGTCTGGCTAGCGACATCAATGACGCTGGACAAATAGTTGGTTGGTTTAATACTACAAAAGAGAAATTTAATCCCTTTTTGTGGCAAAACGGCGAGATGATTGATCTCGGTACTCTTGGTTTCAATGGAGGATCTCAGGGTATCAACAATCAAGGACAAGTAGTTGGTTATTCGGGCCTGGCTTTCGGCATAACTCATGCTTTCCAGTGGGAAAATGGCAAGATGATTGACTTGGGAACCCTTCCAGGAGATAACGGCAGCACAGCTTATGATATCAATGATTCTGGACAGGCAGTTGGTGCTTCATCAAATAGTACCCTCAAGCAAAGTCATGCTACTTTGTGGTCAAACGGTGAAGTTACAAACCTCGGTACTCTCGGTGGTAATATGAGTGCTGCGATCGCCATTAACAATAAAGGACAAGTAGCAGGTTATGATACCGTTACTGGCAATGGCGGGCTCAATCACGGTTTCATCTGGGAAGATGGCGAAATGGCTGACCTCAATAGTCTGATTGATGAGGAATCTGGGTGGTTTTTACAAGAAGTCAGCGGCATTAATGATCGCGGTCAAATTGTAGGAAAGGGAATTAACAGTGCAACTGGAAAAAGTCATGCTTTTCTGCTCAACCCAATCTGCGGTAGTTCTCAGCGAAATCCCTTGTTACCTGATAGTTTTGAGGATGGTTGGCATCAGTTTAATAATGTGGCAAGCAGTCACTGGTTCGATCCGCCCACGGCTGCTGGTTTTAGTTTCAAAATAGGCGATGCTGCGGCGAATGGTAGTAGCGGCGGGACTGGTGATGGGTGCATTATTGACAAAAGCCCGATCGCAGTTACTCCCACTCCCACCGAACCCTCGCTATTTACGAAAATTCTCGGTTTACCCAGCGGTATTGATGCTAACGAACTTTTCACCGTCCTAGTTGGCGGCCAAGAAATCGGCAAATTCAGGCCGAATGAAGTAGTAGATTTTGTAGCCTTACTCGGTTACGGAGTCTCGGAGTTTAGCGTCACTGGCATTGATGCCGCAATTGACCCTAAAAACCCTCTAGCTTTCCCGATTAAATTAGAATCCAATCGCGATAAGTTTTCTTTCAAGATGCAGGCGACTGAAGCTGTGCCCGAACCTTCTGAGATTGCGGGGATAGTAACTTCTGCTGTTTTTTTCGCTGGCTTGTTGCTCAAGCGCCAGCGGAAATCGGAAGTTTTGGTGACTAATGATGTGTAGTTGTTTTTAACTCGTATCTTAGGTCAATTCTCTTAAGTGGGGTGGGGGCGGGTTTACCAGATTTCGGGTTTTTTACTCAAAATGTTGGTGAACCCGCCCCTAGGGCCCCATCAATCAACTAAGGCAAATCCGTCTCACCCATCAAATAAAGGTCGCACTCCCTGGCCACACCGCGCCCTTCATTAATCGCCCAAACAACCAAACTTTGTCCCCGGCGACAGTCACCGGCGGCGAAAACTCCCGGAATGCTGGTTGTATATTTTTCGTGCTCGGCTTTCACGTTGCTGCGCGCGTCGCGTTCCAATCCCATCGCATCCAACAAGGGCTGTTCCGGGCCCAGGAAGCCCATCGCTAGCAAGACAAGCTGCGCCGGCAACACTTTTTCAGTGCCGGGAATTTGCTTGGGAATAAACTGCCCTTTTTCGTTTTTCGCCCACTCCACCTCAACGGTGTGCACGGCTTTGACATTGCCGTTTTCGTCGCCCTCGAACTTCGTCGCCGTGGTGAGATAGCCGCGCGGATCATCGCCGAATTTAGCGGCGGCTTCTTCTTGGCCGTAATCCAAGCGGTAGACTTTGGGCCATTCCGGCCAGGGATTGTTGGCGGCCCGTTCCGAGGGCGGTTTGGGCAGGATTTCAAGCTGTACCAGGCTGTTGCAGCCGTGGCGAATGGAGGTGCCCACGCAGTCGGTGCCCGTGTCGCCACCGCCGATAATCACGATGTCTTTGCCTTCGGCGGAGATGAAGTTGTCGTTGGTGCTCTTGTCTAAAACTGCTTTGGTGTTGGCTCTCAAAAAGTCCATCGCGAAGTGCACGCCTGTTAATTCCCGCCCTTCAATGCCCAAGTCGCGGGGTTTGGTGGCGCCTGTGCAGAGGACAACGGAGTCGTATTCTTTTAGCAACTGTTCTGCTGGTAAGTCTTTGCCGATTTCGGTGTTGCAGACAAATTTTACGCCTTCGTCTTCGAGGACTTTGAGGCGGCGCATCACGACTTGTTCTTTGTCTAGCTTCATGTTGGGGATGCCATACATCAAGAGGCCGCCGGGGCGATCGGCTCTTTCGTATACAGTTACCAAATGACCGGCTTTGTTGAGTTGCGCCGCAGCCGACAAACCAGCGGGCCCGGAACCGATAACAGCGATTTTTTTGCCGGTACGTTTGGCGGGCGGTTCGGCGGTAATCCAGCCTTCATCCCAGCCTTTGTCGATAATCGAGGCTTCGATGTTTTTAATCGTGACTGGCGGGTTGTTGATGCCGAGCACGCAAGCGCCTTCGCAGGGGGCGGGACATACTCTGCCGGTGAATTCGGGGAAATTGTTGGTTTTGTGCAGTCTGTCAAGGGCTTCTTTCCACAGTCCGCGATATACTAGGTCGTTCCATTCGGGGATGAGGTTGTTAATCGGGCAGCCGCTTGCCATGCCGCTGATGATGCTGCCCGTGTGGCAAAACGGAATGCCGCAGTCCATGCAGCGCGCGCCTTGGCTGCGGAGTTTGTCCTCATCCATCGGCAGGTGAAACTCGTCCCAGTTGTGGACTCTCTCGACTGGTGAGAGTTCGGAGGGCAATTCGCGCAAGAATTCGATAAAGCCTGTTGGTTTTCCCATAGGGGTGTTTTGGTTAGAATTTACTATTCTGGTAGTTTGTCAAAGGTGAAGCTTGTATGCTTCTGAAATAACTATTGTGATATAAATTGCGGGCGATCGCAGTTCAGATTGAGCAATTCGTACCTGAAATCTTCAATATCTCCCCGGCTACACATAATCTGGCTGAAAAACCCTCTTGATATTTTAGTCCGCTTGGAGTGCACTTCCTTTGTGTAGTGGCGGTTTCAACCGCGCCCGTCTTATATTTTACCGATACTCCCACATCTGGAAACGCTGGAAAGTTAACTCAGACGGCCCGCCAGCGTCAACTTTCCAGCGCCGTCCCCATCGCGCCCGGTCTCGAAATACGATACAAAAAGTTACAAGCATTGCAAAATATTAATTTCAGGATATACTACTGTAAACTCGTATGATATGCGGAGTTAACATTCTCAGATCCTTAAATAGGTACACAAAATCATGAGTATTACAGTTCAGAACGTATCAAAACACTTTGGCTCCTTTCACGCCATTGACAACGTGAATTTGGAAATCAAAAGCGGCTCTCTAGTCGCGCTGTTGGGGCCTTCCGGTTCCGGGAAATCGACTCTGCTGAGGATGATTGCGGGGCTCGAACCGCC
>JANYGO010000327.1 GCA_025362325.1 Cyanobacteriota bacterium
AGATTATTTGAATCCATTGAAAAACTAGAATCACTGTTAAATAAACTTTTAAATGAAGGAGGATTAATTATGAAATGGAACCGAAAAATAAAAAATAAAGGGAACTTAGTTAATGCAGTTTAGATGTTGAACAGCTTACCATTTTTGCTAATTGGTGGCTTTTTCTCCCTGCTATTTAGCGAATTAATTTTAACAATTTGCTTTGCCGTAGCAGCATCTTTGGTAGTAGCGTTAACCGTAGTTCCGATGCTGACTTCTCGCTTGATGGGAATGTCTTATTCCAGCGGCATCAGTCAGTTCGGCCCGATCAAACATTTTAACCGTGGCTTTGAAAATGGTACGCGCGCCTACGGTTCCGTGCTGTCAAAAGTGCTGGGATTACGGTTAATTATCATTGTAGTTGCTTTTGTGATTTTAGGCGGCGGCACTTGGGTGATGGCAGGTCAAATTCCCCAAGAAATCTTGCCGAGAGTTAATACAAGTCAAGCGCGATTATTTGCTTTGTTTCCTCCCGGGACTAACTTGGAAACCAATCAAAAAGTAGTTGCAGCCGCCGATAAACTGCTGCTTGCCCAGCCAGAAACCGAGTACACTTTAACTACAGCGGGAGGGCTGCTGTTCGGCAACAATACGATCGAGAATTTGCTGAGAGGAAGCAGCACGATTACCCTAAAAAAAGGTACGAGTACGATCGCCTTTACCGAAAGACTGACTGAGGAATTAAAGAAAATAGACGTTCCGAAAGGAACGCGCCTGCGCTTAGTTCCAGAAGGGATTAGGGGTTTAGTTTTAACTAATTCCCCAGTCAGGGGCGGCGAAATTGATGTCATACTTCAAGGCCCAACTGAACAAGTATTGCAGGAAGCAGGTCGTCAGATATTAAAAGAGTTAGATGAGAAGGTAAAATTAGCGCGGTTTCGGCCGGATGGAGATGCGCCGCAGTCAGAAGTGCAAATTCGTCCAGACTGGGAAAGGGCTGCTTTGTACGGGCTGAGTGCCCAAGACATTGGGGAGACAGTTCAAACGGCAATTGAAGGTACTGTTCCGACTCAATTGCAGCGGGGAAATCGCTTGGTGGACGTGCGCGTGCAGTTCGATCGCACTTCTGTAAAAAATATCGCCCAACTCGGACAAATTCCTTTATCTGGCAATAATAGCATTGTCCGTTTAAGCGATGTGGCAAAAATTGCGATCGGCAAAGCGCCGGGAGAAATTCAGCGTCTCAATCAGCGGCAAGTTTTCTTAATAGTTGGAAACTTAAATCGGGGTGCAAGTCTCGGCGATGCTGTCAAACAAGTCGATGCAGTTTTATCGCAAATGAAGTTGCCGGAAGGAGTCAGAATTGTGCCGAGTTCGGCTGCGGAAACTAACGATCAATTGCAAAATTCTCTCAAACTTTTGGGCGGGTTGGCGACTTTCTTAGTGTTTGTCGCGATGGCGGTGCAGTACAATTCTTTGGTCGATCCGCTGGTGATTTTGCTGACAGTGCCGCTGGCGTTGGCTGCGGGTATTTTCGGGCTGTATGTGACCAAAACTGCGATCGGTGCGACGGTGATGATCGGGGCGATTTTGCTCGTGGGAATTATCGTGAATAACGGGATTATTATGGTGGAGTTGGCGAACCAAATTCGGGAAGAGGAAGGAGTCGATCGCACGACAGCAATTCTCAGGGCCGCACCTCAGCGCTTGCGTCCGATTTTGATGACAACTATCACCACAGTTTTGGGTTTGTTTCCCCTCGCTTTGGGGATTGGAGAGGGTTCGGAGTTTCTGCAACCTTTGGGAGTTGTGGTGTTTTCCGGTTTGTCGCTAGCAACTTTGCTGACGCTATTTATTATTCCGTGTTTTTACATTTTGCTGCACGATTTCTTCGGGATGTTTGCGGCGAAGAAGAAGCCGCAGGCGGTGGCAATTCCCGTGCAGAAGGCGGGGGGGAAAACTACGAATTGATAAATGTATGGTGCTTATGGCGCACCTTAAGATTTAATGTAGGGTGCTTATGGCGCACCTTACGATTTAGTACCAGCAAATACGCACTTTCCCAGAGTCCAGCGGGGGTTCAAACCCCCGCCTCATAGCAAAAGTCGGTTAAAAACCGACTGGGGATTATGAGGAAAATTGTGATGTTTCTTTAGTCCTCTAAAAGACGACTTTTGCTATAAGACAGGGAATGAATTCCCTGTCGGACTGTCGGACTCACAAACAATATTGGTGCTCCATTTGATATTAAGCTGACGCGCCGAGAATTAGTGGGTAAGGTGCGTCAGTTAATACTGTCTGACTCCCGATCGAAATTCCCGACTGACGCACCCTACGAAAAGTCGTCAGTTAGGTGAATTTGACATCATTAACAAGTTATGCTACAATCTGTACTACATGATAAACAGACAAAACAAACTCAAACAAAAATGCCCTACGAAAAATTAGAAATATCAACCCCAAAACCAGTCCTATCTTGGGCTAATCACGCCCTGGGCGAAAAAGAAACCAAGATGGCAGCCAATGTAGCATCTTTGCCATTTGTATTCAAACACGTCGCACTCATGCCCGACGTACATTTAGGCAAAGGTGCTTTAGTCGGTTCCGTAATTGCCACAAAAGAAGCAATTATTCCGGCTGCTGTGGGCGTGGATATTGGTTGTGGGATGGCTGCCATTAAAATGCCATTCACGGCTCACAAATTAGAAGGCAAACTCAAACAAATTCGCCTCGATATCGAAGCCGCAATTCCTGTCGGATTTTCCGAAAACAAAGAAGTAGAAACAACTGTCACCAACTGGCAAGGATGGGGCGAGTTTAAAGAACTTCATCAAGGAGTGCAGCACCAAGAAAATAAAGCCTTAAAACAATTGGGTTCCCTCGGCGGCGGCAATCATTTTATTGAGGTTTGCGTCGATACTGAAAAATTTGTTTGGCTGATGCTGCATTCCGGTTCTCGCGGCATTGGCAATTTGCTAGCACAGCACCATATCGATACTGCTAAAGATTTAGCTAAACTCGCAGAAATCAATCTGGCTGACAAAGATTTGGCTTATTTCGTAACAGGTACAGCGGAGTTTGGGGCTTACTGGCACGATTTGCAGTGGGCGCAAGATTATGCTCGTTTTAACCGCGATGTGATGATGAATCGGTTTAAGCGGATTGTGGAAAAGCACGTCGCGGGCGGCAAATCTACTAAGCCGCTTTTAGAGGTGAATTGCCATCACAATTACGCCGAAAAAGAGGTGCATTTTGGCGAAGATGTGTATGTGACTCGCAAGGGTGCCGTGCGCGCGGATGTTGAGGATTACGGGATTATTCCGGGTTCGATGGGGGCGAAGTCTTTTATTGTTAAGGGTAAAGGTAATGTTGAAAGTTACTGTTCTTGTTCTCACGGTGCGGGACGGTTGATGTCTCGAAATCAAGCGAAGAATGTATTTACTCTTGATGATTTTGTGCGGCAGACTGAGGGGGTTGAGTGTCGTAAAGATGCGGAGTTTTTAGATGAAATTCCGGGGGCTTATAAGCCGATCGAGGAAGTGATGAGTCAGCAGTCGGATTTGGTGGAGGTTGTGGCGACTCTGAAGCAGGTGGTTTGCGTCAAGGGTTGATGGCGAGAGGTGGAGGTTAGGGCGATCGCCCGATCGTTAGCGGAGCCCTCGAAGAGGAGCGCATTTCTAATGATAGACTCATAGGTAAGAGTCGATATAAATTCAAGCTTGAGGAAAATAGGCATGGTAAATATTGAATATCTGACCAACAAAGACGGCAAGGCGATCGGAGTAGTGATTCCTATTGATTTATGGCGAAAACTGTTACCTACTGGAGAAGCTTCAGAGGAGAATCTGGCAGAAGCGGTAGAAGATTATTGCCTGAACAAAGCAATGAATGAAGCTGTGAATACGACCTTGCTAGGTCGAGCCGAAGCATTAGCTTATCTTAACGATCACTATAGTGATATCGAGCCTGTAAAAACTCAATTCTATCTTCACTAACAAGGTAAACAATACGATCGGTTTGAGTTAGTCGGCGCGACCATACGTTTGCATCCTGATACTTCAATCGTTCGGGTTTTCCCGTTCCTTCAAAAGGATTGCGCCTAATCTCCTCGATAATAGATAATAAGCGCAGAGCAGTTTTTCTATTTGTGTCTACCCAGAATGTAAGGTCTTCCAGAAATCTCAGATCGAAAACCAGATCCCGTTTTGAATTTTCCTCTTGAGTAGATTCGGCTTGAGAAATATCTTCTGATTCTGTATTCTCAGACATAAACTTTTTATACTTCCTCAATCAGTCCAAAATTTTTACGCAACTCATCTAGACTTTGAGGTTTATTCGTCCGTTTTTTGGCACGTTGTAGAGCATCTAGCAGACGTATGGCATTCTCATGGGACTGGAACAAATAAATGGTTTCAATCATTCTATTTAGCTCATCTGTAGGAATAACGGATACGCTTTCGCAGCCTTCCCGACTCACAACTACAGGTTCGCGGGTGGAGATAACTTCATCGTAAATTTGCTCGAAGTTTTTACAGACTCGATCGTAGGTTGTTTGACTTAGCATTTTTAGTCCCTCAGTCTATTAGTTTAATCATATCCCATTTTGCAGCGAAAAGGTAATCGACTCTACATATTTTCTATCATTTTCTCTGGGCTGTTACGGAGTTGGTAAGGGTGTCTTTTTGCCAAGCTTGATAGAAATCGGGGTAGGGCAAATTTTGGGCGCAGTCCCAGAGGACTACGTAGCAGTCTTTAAATAAATCAAAGTTATTTTCGTAAGTTTCAGTCTTCAGGTGAGGTTGAAGTAAAGAAACCACTTTTTGACGATGTTCATCAGTAGTAATGATTTTCAATAAACTTTTAGTAGCTCTTCTCCTAGCATATTCTGCTTTAGCTATTTCTAGTACCTTTACTAAGGCATGAATAGCATTTTTACTTCCATTGCCAATTTCTCCTAAGCTATCCAATGCTTTTGAACTCTCCCAAAGATCCTCGAATGGCTTAAGTAGATCAGGGACAATTGAGGTATATTCATGCTTGGTATTTTCAAGGATTTCAATTTTTACGGCTACAGCTTTGCAGTTCCCTGGATTTATTCTTCCTAGACTGTCAGCAGACTGAAAACGGATCTCTTCATCTTTAGTATTTGCTAGAATACCAGTCAACGTGGCGATAGCTTTAGGATTGTCATGCCCAATTTTGCCTAAAGCTTCTAATAGGGCTATATATAGATATGGGTCTTTAGTTTCATTTAAAATAGAGAGCAAGCAATCTACATTATTTTCAGCGCTATTTGGATGACTTTTTTTTAGGCTTTTCACAGCCTTAAATCGCAGCTTTTTATCCTCTTTTTTAAAGTTTTCTAGGATTCTCATTGATACTCTTGTGACTGTGATACCTCCTCGATCAATTTGGCCTAAACAGTGTAATGCGTAGTAACGAAGAGATGGATCATTAGTTTTTTCAATAACTTCTACTAAAGCATTGATAATTCGGCTATCTTCTTGGCTTGCTCTCTTTAATTGAGCCACGGCATCCATGCGAGTATTCTTATCACTTTTTTCATTTAATAATAATTCTATAAAATGCTGAATTTTATCAAGCTCTTCTGGATTAAATATTTTTTTATGATGAGCAGAAATAATTGTTGTTGTTTTTATTGATCTGTCGATAGTGGAGAGTTGTCCCGATTCTATTTTATTTAAGCTAATCAATACTTGGCGTTTAATTTCGGGATTTTTGGTGTTATTCAAGACTCTGTTTAAAACAGCAATAGATTGATAATCACCCTGTCCAATCTCTCCTAAGACAGAGATGGCACGCCTATAAGAAGATTCAGGATATTGAGGATTTTCTAAAAGCGAGCAAATTTCATGAAGGGTACTTAATTTATCAGTTTGTGTCAGAATTTTATTTATCATCACGTAACCTGAAATAACACCAATGTAATTTTGCCATTCCAGTTTTTTATGACTGAAATAACCAAAACCCAGATTTACTAATTGATTCACAATCTTCTTGGCAATAGGATGAGATTTAAATTCATTAATTCCTGATGCAGCCAGAAAATAGGCGCGATATTCATAAAACCCTTTTCCTATGTTTTCCCAATCCCATTGTCCACATCCATCCTTAAAATTAACTAAAGCATTAATAAACTCTTCCTTCTGCTTATTTATCATTTCCTCATCACGCCCCAACCACAGCAAAATCACCTCTTTCCACTGCGGCTCGAAAATGCGGTATGGCTTATATCGCTTTGGATTATCTTTATCTTTAACAGGTCTATCTTTGTGTTCGCGGGGTAAGAAATAATCCCGATCGTCAATTGCACAAGCGGCGAAATATTCCTGAAATGTGGGATGGTAGAAAGCGTAGACAGGTTTAAGGGGATTTTTCGCATCTACTCCCACTTGATTCAGCCAGCAGACTTTGAGCGCCAATTGGAACAAAGAATCGTTTTTAAATACACCTTCAATAAACTTATGTTGCAAACAAAATCGGTTCTCTTGCTTATCAATTGCTTCTTTTGCCAACTCTCTCAGCTTGGCGTTTAGTTGCTGTCTCTCTTCCGGTGTTGTACGAAATTCATCTTGTTTCCACCTGTACACTTCCTCCACATAATGCTGGTAAAGTTCTGCCTTGGTATCGGGTAATTTGCCATCTAGCAAATGCCAAATCGAACACAACAGCATTAACCGCAGGGGATTTCTCACCAAATCCTTAATTCGTTCTTTTCCGGGTTGGTTTAATTCCTGTTGCAAGTGAATCCCTAGTGCGGGGTCACTTTTGTGAAAACCATCATGAATAAACTTCTTAACTTTCTCTTCGCTAAACCACAACGTGCGATAGGTTTGAAAGCCATTGAGTGCATAAGGATTTGCTTCCCAAATATTCAGTCTACAAGTCAGCAGCACAGGCAAATTCTGACTACAAGCTGGTATCCATTTATCGACAAATGTGAGAGGATTACCCGACGCAGCCATCTCATCCACGCCATCCAGCAGCAGCCATACCTTTCCAGCAGTCAACTGTTTTTCAAAATTAGCTTTGATTTCCGGGGTGATGCTAACTAATGTATCTTCTAGCCAACGATTCAGGAGATATTCTTTTAAATGTAGCGCTGGCTTTGGCAAATTTCCCAAGGATATCCAAATCGGCAAATAATCGGTATTTTCCAAGATCCAGAAAGCAATTCTTTGCAGGAGTGTGGTTTTACCAGCACCCGCTTCTCCAATTACTGCAATTTTGTTAATTTGATTGGATTTGATGACTTTGACAAGAAATTCTGGGTACTCCAGCTTCTCGGTTTCTTCGTAGTCTGGCTGGCACAACCGGGATTTTTTAGGATCGTCGCCCCCACTCATTTTGTCTGGCTTTTTGCGTTCGACTAATGCCAAATCTACATCAATATCGTCGATATTAAATACCATCGCCTCAGCAAGCATCCGCCGATTTGTTGTCAGTTGCTTTTGTTTTTCCAAGCGGTTACTGCAGATATCGCGCAATTCAATTGGAGTGTGGTTAACTTCAACTTCTTGATTTACCTCACTTGTAATTTCTATTAGCCAAGGTAGTATACCCGTTTCTTGATAATCTCTGTATTCACCTTTTAACCAGTCCCGCAATATCTTTAATTTACCCTTTTTCTTGTTGGATTTAAGAGCGATACAAGTCTGACTGAAAGCCTCATAGGCATTTTGCAACCTCCTTTGAAATTGAACTTCACTAATATTTAAATCAGTCGCTACTTTTGCATCTGACTTAGATTTGTTGATGCTTTCTTGAGCAAGTTTTTTCAAAAAAGCTTGTCTATGATCTTCGTCAAACAAACTGTGCTTGTCAGCTACTTTTGCCAGAAAGTCATCCCACGACAGCATAATATTAGTTTTCCGTCCTACTTGAGAACATCTTAGCTGAAAGTAGCCAAATTGCCAATGAATCTAAATTGTGATACCTTTTGATACTTTATCGATAGCATCCAGTGGGTTCTTGTTGAAAAACCAATTGTTTAATGGGTTTAGTTACAAATATTGGAGACTAAACCATGCAAGCTCAAAACAAAAAAATCGTAAAAAACTTCTTCGCAACTGCCTCGATCGTTCTAGCTATATTGATTGGTGTGAATGGCACTCGCGATGTGCTTTCAGGTAAACCCACCCTTGATGTTATGCCGTGGATGATTACTCAAGCTATAGAGTTAATCGTTAAAGCTAATCGTACCCAAAAGAGTGTTGAGGAGAGCGATCGCATTAAATAAAGATCGGATCGCCCAAAATCCCGACGATTGAAATCGCTTCGAGGGTGCAAAATCGATCGCACAAACAGCATCAAAAGGGGGAAATTGAGCTTAACTCGATTTCCCCCTCTCGACAAACGCTTTGTTTTCTCAGGCTGTTCTCTAACAGGCCATCTGCTTCCACTCAATTTCTAGCAAGCGCATCAGTCTTTCATCGCCTTTGGCCTTGGCTACTTGTTTCCGCCGATCGAGAATATTGCAAATATGCACCCGGTGAACTTGCGCCAAATCCGCAACATTTGGGGAAGATTCAACCGCCGAGTAAGCGGTGTGAACTGCTGCGACATCCTCCAGGGCTTGAAAATTTCGCTTTGTGGTAGAGCTGATGCCCCCGTATTTTTTGGGGACGGGAACGTGTCTCGGATACCGATAGTTCCAGTTTTGACCCCGATACTTGCCCGCGACTTCACCTTCGATCATATCTACTGTCGGAATGTCGTACTCGTAGTTTGCGCCGCGATAAGTCAGTTTCATATTTTTCGATCCTTATATCAAGATAAAAAGGGCAGTTAGGTCACGTTTGCTTTTGATAGCTAGAATTTTTTTAGTTTCTGTATTCAATTATACTGTTTTTTAACTAAAATGCGTTTATTTACAAAAATTAATATTTTGAGGGAGAGGGCAGGAAAAAACCCGCCGCAGCGGGTTTTTTCGAGGTTTTGACTCGAAACTGCTTCGGTTCCGAAGAACTACCCGACAGTCACTTGATCGGTTTGCACGCCGGAGGCACCTTCTTCAGCAGACGCGATCGCCACTAACTTGTCGAGAAGTTCCTGACTGGCAACTTGACCTTTGAGAACAACCGTGCCGCTGAGCTGAGCCACATAAACAGTCTCGATATCAGCAACTTCTGAATCGCCGTCAAAAGCCAAAGCCACCCGCTTCGCCAGGCCACTTTGGTCAAAATTTCCGTCAGGGCCGACTTTAGCAGGATCGATGGATTGCGCTTCGGCAGCTTGCTGTACTACTGCTGCCATCGGTTGAGCCTGCTCTTCAGGCTTTTCGAGTCCAAACAGTCTTTTAAACCAACCCATAGTAGTTGAGTCTCCTGAAAATACACTTTTTCCAAGATAGCTCTAGAATTCCAAAAGACTCCTAATTGTTGCAAAACTCAGCGAAATTTCTCAAAATGTTTTTCCGCCAGACTTGCAAAATCTAAAATCTTCAACGGTATCCCTATGTTGATGTTGCTATTTTATGTAGGGGACGATCGCTACGCCTTAGATAGTAGGCGCGTAGTCGAAGTAGTTCCCACTGTCACCTTAAAAAAACTCCACAACGCGCCGGAATACATTGCCGGTTTGTTTAATTACCGGGGACATCTCGTGCCGGTCATCGACCTGTGCCAAATGATACAGGGGACGGCTGCCCGCGCTTACTTGAGCACGCGCATCGTTTTAGTCAATTGCCAGTTTCCCGATACTTCTGAGGGGAACAGCGGCAGTTTGCGCGGCCCGGTAATTTTAGGACTGATGGCGGAAAGGGTGACAGAAACTCTCGACAAACCGGAAACTGAATTCGTTAGTCCTGGGATTAAGGTTGACAACACTCCTTATTTGGGAGAAATGATCGCAGACGATCGCGGTATGATTCAATTTGTCAGGGTAGAACATCTGCTGCCAGAATCCCAAACCAATTATTTGCTTCCCCAGCCAGAAAAGTGAAATATTAAGGGATTCGGCACTTATGAAAGAAAGTAGAAGGCTTTCGGGAAGATAACTGTATCGCATACTTGCTAGTATTTATGCAGAAGGCAGATTGCTTTGCCGACAATTACGAAAAAAGTTTATATTTTCAATGGAAATTTCCGACCAAAAATCAATGACACAAGTAGCAATTGAAGCTCTACTCAGACAAAAAATTGGTTTAGATGCCCTGACTATTGGTTCTAATACAATTACTAGAGCCGTGAACCGTCGCATGGCAGATTGCGGTGTAACGGATATACAGCGGATTCCAGGTTTATGCAGTACAGTAGCAGCAGTTTGTAAACCAGTTTTTAAAGTGCTTAATATTAACTAAATCAAGCGCAGTAGCTAGTAAAACGTCAACCATCTTGGTAGTAGTGGGCGAAAACTTACGT
>JANYGO010000364.1 GCA_025362325.1 Cyanobacteriota bacterium
AGTCCGAACGATCAAACCTGTTGATGACGATGATTTTCTTACCAGAGGCCTCTGACGGGCCTCACAGGCTGCGGTGCTGGGGCTGGTAAGGGTGCGCTGGGGCGGCGCGCTGGAGGGGGGGTTGGGGCAACGCTGCGGCGAGGTGCGATCGGACTTTCGGTGCTAGTTGTTTCAGTTGTCCTCGTCGTCTCGCGCATCGAATCTTGAAGCAGGCTGCTGAGATTTCCGGCCAAACCCTGAATTTTCCCAACAGTCGCAGCAATGCTGGCAACATCTACGTAAACCTCCGGCAGAGGATACTTTTTCAGGATTTCCAGGAGCGATACCTTACCGTCGTCGCCGGATGCCAGCATCACCGCCGCCCGCAGGGCTTTGCCGCTTTCGGTGCGGCGCTGAGTCCGAATTGCTTGACCGATTTCGTCAGTGATTTTTTCTCCCGGGGTGCTGTAAATTACCCGGGCCAGATTAGCTGGCTTTAAACCGATTTCTAAACCGATCAACCCCCGCAATATTTGTGGGTCCATTTTGGAGAACCCGATAATTTGTTGGATGGTTGCCGTCGTCGTGCCCTCTTTGGCAAAGTCTTCTAAGTCGCTGACATTGATGGCTTGCCGGATCGGGCCAAATGTGAGGACAACTTTTTCTGCCCCTAATGCTCTACTGCTGCCAGATAATATGCTCGCGCTTGTCCCTAAAAAGATGGCAATGCCGATCGATACAAATTTTGTTAACTTCATATTCAGTTTCAGCGATCGATTAATTTTTTTTTCCAGGTGTGTACATTATAGATGCAGCAGTTATATTCAACAAGGTCGCAAGTGTAAGTAGCGCCCGCATCACACCCACAATCTCGATCGACATTTTCGATCGCTCTCGACTTTCAAAATAAGTAACCGCATCTTCCCAAATATTTTTTATTTTATTGATTCTGCCTGCTACCTTCTACATCATATCGCCTTCAGCCTTCTACATAAGTCCCTTCTAGAAGTTATGTTGAAAACCAAGCGCAAATCCCAAAAATCCAAACACAAGCACAGCGACCAAACCACAGGGCTCAGTAAAAAAGAAGTCGCTGCTCAAAAACGCAAAACTTCACAAAAGCGCAATGAATTAGTGCAGGCGATCGTCATAAGCTGCTTAGTCAGCATTGCTGTCAGCATCCTCCTGTTGTTCGTGGCCCGCCCTAAGATTGCTATTGCAGGAGGCGCCGCCGCAGCCATCTTGCTGTTTTCCTACAAATATCCCCGTCAAGCTTTGTGGGCTTTTCTAATTTACCTGCCTTTAAGCGGTACAGTTACTTACGCAATTGGCGGCGGAAATGCTGCATTTCAAGTAGCCAAAGATGCTTTCTACATACCAGCTCTCATCGCCCTAATTCAAGGCTGCAAAAAGAAACAGTTGCCTGTGTTCATTCCAAAACAAATGCTTTCTACCTTCAGCATCCTGTTGATGATGGCAATGCTGACTTTAATTTTTGTCAACGGGGAGATGCAACTCCACCCTTTTAAGGGCGACAAACCTATTCTGCAAGGAATTCTCGGCTTAAAAGTATTGATAGGCTACATACCGCTGATTGCTTGTACCTATTATCTGCTCCGCACTAAGAAGGATTTGGTGTTTTTTGGTAGAATGCACGTAGTTTTGGCGATCGTTTGCTGCGTTCTAGGTTTGATTCAGTACCTGTTGCTGCAAAGCGGAAAGTGCGCTGGCACCCGAGGAATGACCGGAGAAGAATTATATAAAGCAACGCTGCAAGCTAGATGTTTTGTCGGCGGTTCTCTGGTATTCAGTCCCGAAGTCAAATTCATCCGTTTGCCGGGAACTTTTGTCGCGCCTTGGCAGTGGGCGTGGTTTTTAATCTCTAATGCTTTTTTAACCTTTGCCTGTGCCTTTTGCGACCCTTCATTCTGGTGGCGAGTTATCGGTTTACTTGGCATGGCATTAGTATTCGCCAATGCCGTTATTTCCGGTCAAAGAGCTGCTTTAGTGATGGTTCCAGTTGCTACGGCAATCCTGCTAATTCTCACCGGTCAATTAGTCAATTTAAAACGATTTATTCCCATCGGTGCAGGACTGGCGATGCTGCTGTTTGTCGGTGCGGCAATTAACCCGGGAATTGTCGAGCAGCGGTGGGATAGTTTTGTTAACCGCTGGAATGCTGCACCGCCCCAGCAGTTTTTTTTAAATCAGTTGGAGCAGAGCAACAATTTTATCATTGGCAAACCTCTCGGGAGAGGTGTGGGACGAGCGACTAATTCAACGCGGATATTTGGTGCTACGCAGCTAATTGAAACTTTCCATCCTAAGTTGATCTACGAACTCGGTTATCCGGGAATGATAGCTTTTCAAATCATGCTTTTACACTTAGCTTTTCTAACTTTTCGAGCGTACCGTTCTGTGAAGGACAAAAGTTTGCGGAGTTACGGAGCTAGTTTTTGGGTGTTTGTGGGATTTATTACGATCAATCCTCAATACTATCCGCTGGATGTAGATCCAGTGTCTGTTTATTACTGGGTTTTGGCGGGAGCGATTTTAAAGTTGCCCAAAATTGACAAACAGGTGCAGGATGAAAACCATCAGGAACTTCAAGGACATCAATTGGAAGTTCACCAGCAATTTAAGGAGAAAAAAATTATTGCATCTGCTCCAATTTGACAGACTTTTGTAGTGAGGACTTCAGTCCTCTTCAAACGAGAGAGGACTGAAGTCCTCACTACAAACCCATTTAATTGTGGTATTTTCACCGGAGATGAAATAATATCATATCCGCTCGATTACCATAAAAAAACGGTTTGTAGTGCGGACTTAAGTCCGCACTACGAACGAACTAATCTGATTGGGGTCAATCTGGACACGATACAAATTGTAATTTTACTGCGGTTGCCAAACCGGAATGCCAGCATTCAAATCCTGGTCATTGGTCAATTTAGTCAATCCCGAACCGTCGCGATTAATTACGTATAAATTGCTTTTATCGCCTTTTATTTGATTAAATGTAAAAGCAATTTGCTGGCTGTCAAAAGACCAAGCTAATTCAGAAATTCCCGATAGTTCTAGCCTCGTAGCTAGTTGATTTAGCTGGGAAGTTTGAGTATTTATTGTGTATAATTTTTGCTGGCTGAAGTCTCCGGCGGCGAAGGCGATAAGTTTGCCGTCGGGCGACCAGGAAAGTGTATCGTAGTTTCCGGGTTTTTGGGTGAGGTTCTGGGCTGTTGGGCCGTTAATGTCGATCGCATAAATATCCTGCTTTTCCCCGCTCAAATCGCCCGCTTTGCCCTCATAGTAAGCAATGCGGCTGCTGTCGGGCGACCAAAACAGCTTGACGCTGTATACTTGATTTTGCGGGTTGTTTGTCAAATTTTTGAGGTTGGTTCCGTCCGCATTAATCGTGTAAATTTGCTGTTGGGGATAGGTACCGGAGAAAAAAGCGATTTTTGTGCGATCGGGCGACCAGACAAGTTCGCTACCGCCGGATGTATACTCGCCGGGACTTTGAGTTAATTTAGTCATTCCCGAACCGTCGTAATTCATTTTGTAGATATTTTTATCCTTGATAAATGCTACCTGCTGGCCGTCGGGTGAAATGTAAAATTCCGATGAAATTTCTGTTTTAGCCGGTCGTCCTCCTACTTCCCAATTCCGAACTAATTTAGTTTTTTTAATACCCGAAGTGTCGCTCGTATAAAGTGATTGACTGCCGGGAGTATCAGAGGTAAAACCGTCGCAAGAACGGGCAAAAACAACTTTTTGGCTGTTGGAAAACCAAACTATTTCAAAATTAGTTGCTTTGCAAGACTCCCCAGCAAACTGTTTAGTTAGCCCGGAACCGTCAGCATTGACTGTATAAATGTCCGTGTCTCCGCTGACGAAAGCTAGTCGATCGCCCTTGGGCGACCAAGCTAGGGTATAACTAACATCTATGTTGGGTGCAAGCTGGTTGACTGACAAAAGTCAGTCAAGATCGGGATAAAAGCTGACCCAGACTGGATTAAAGAGAAAAAGAGGGATCAACTGTTTTTAACAAAAAAACCAGTATGAATCGAAATGATCGATCGCCCCTCTCAT
>JANYGO010000377.1 GCA_025362325.1 Cyanobacteriota bacterium
GGCAACTTTTAGAAGGGGTAGGATCGCAATTGGCGATCGCCATCAATCAAGCCAAACTCTACAGCAAAACCCGTCGCCAAGCCGAACAAGAATCTCTGTTACGGCTGATCGGCAACCAAATTCGCAGTACCTTGGATCTGGGAACTATCCTGCAAACAGCGGTGAGGGAAGTCCGCCAACTGTTGCAGTGCGATCGGGTAATTATGTACCAGTTTGAAGATAACTGGCAGGGAAAAGTTGTCGTTGAAGACATGACGGTTCCTTGGCCTTCTATTTTAGGAGATATGGGGGCTGATAAGTGTTTCAGGGGAGACTACGCCGATCTTTACCAGCAAGGGCGAGTCAGAGCAATCAATGATATTTTTAATGCCGATTTAGAGCCTTGTCACGTTGATTTCTTAGACAGTTTGCAGGTAAAAGCTAATCTGATCGTGCCGATTGTTACATCCAGAAGCGAAGAAAATTCACCCGAAATAGCCGGAAGTTGTAATTTCAAATTTCCCGGTAGACTGTGGGGTTTGCTGATTGCTCACGAGTGCCATGATACACGGAATTGGGAGCACCAAGAAACGGAGTTGCTGTCGCAGCTAGCAGATCAAATGGCGATCGCAATTCAGCAAGCAGAACTTTACAGCCAAGTCCGAGAAGCTGCGGTCAAATCTCAAGCTCAAACCCAGCAATTGCAAGCAGCTCTTCAAGAATTGCGTTCGACTCAACAGCAATTGATTCAAACCGAAAAAATGTCGGGTTTGGGGCAAATGGTGGCGGGAATTGCTCACGAAATTAATAACGCTAACAATTTCATCCACGCCAATTTGTTTCACGCTCAAGAATATTTTAAAGTCTTGAACGAAGCTCTGGAATTGTGCGGCACTGCCTGCCCAGAAGCAGCGGCAGCAGTTGTCAGAATCAATGAAGAATTAGAACTGGATTACATTCGAGAAGACTTTGGTAAACTGCTCAATTCCATGCGCGAAGGCAGCAGTCGGATTCGATCGATCGTGACGACGCTGCGAAGTTTTTCTCGCTTGGATCACGCTGAATTTAAAGCTGTCGATTTGCATGAAGGTTTAGAAAGCAGTTTATTAATGCTGCAAAATAAGCTAAAAACAATAATTAAAATTGACAAACAATACGGAAGTTTGCCACTAATAAAATGTCATGCAGGTCAAATCAACCAAGTATTTTATAATTTGATTGACAATGCTTTAGATGCGATCGACTCAACCGGCCAACCGGGGGAATTAACCATCCGCACTTGGCAAAGCGAGCCGAACTGGTTAACAATCTCTGTCCGCGATACGGGAAATGGCATTCCGGCAGAAATTCAAGACAAGATTTTTGACCCGTTTTTTACTACTAAACCTGTGGGGAAAGGTACTGGTTTGGGGCTTTCTGTTTGCTATCAGGTAATTGCGCAAGCTCACGGCGGCCGGATTCGGTGCGTCAGTCAGGTTGGCGCAGGAACTGAGTTGATTGTAGAGTTACCGCTGACAAATTAAACAGCCACCCCATAAAATTGGTTCGATCGCATTCTTCAGCGCTCTGGCATCAGGGGCTAGAAACCGGGTTCCTACGAGTTTTTCGTTTACTAACGAGAAATTTATGAAGAAACCGAGTTTCTGAGGTAGCGGGTGCGTCCAATTTATTTGAAATGTCGAAGCGGTCAAATATGAATTTTGTCAAGACCTAATTGGTAGATTTTTGCAAAAAACAGTTGCTCGCGCGCTGCACGTACAAGCACCATTCGACTCATCTATAGCGGTTCTCAAAAAAGTGAGGATAGCCCTATGCCCACGGAAACCTATGCCCTATGCCGTTCGCGTACCTGATCTTTCTGAATAAGGCTATATGTTTTTTCATTTTAGGCAGAGAATAGGTGTCAACCTAGTCAATAAAATCAACGAAAAAATGGTCAAAGAGCACACCGAAGTACCAGGCGAAGTAGTCGAAAAAAGTCATCAGAAATAAATGAGCCTAAAAATCAAGGAAAATTAATATTAGACGCAACCTGTGCGCCAGCCGATATTTTAACAAGAATTTTTGGAGACAATTAGGCGATCACACTTCTGACAAAATAGAGTAATTGCCGGAAGGGCGATCGCACTTTTTGACAGTTAACGTTCGATCGCCAATTGCATCGGAATTGGCACGCTGTTTTCATCTAACACAGACACCGCATTCACGAACACAATTGTATGCGGGACTGCGGGCATTAAGCGGCGCAGTACATTGAGGTAAGATTCCGCATCGCGGCGGCGGGCGAAGCGGGCGACGGTTAACCGCTGACAGTTGGGGAGGTGGCGAATTAGATGCCACGGTTGAAGTCGATCGCGATATGTCGGTTGTTTTGGTATCATAGGAGAATCCTTCCCACTTTTGTGGGTGGTGAATGAAAGGCGATCGCTCTAGATTTCTCAGGTCCGAGGGCGATCGCTTGTTTATAGTTTATATTCAACACGAATACTCGAGTGTTGTCAAGAGGGAATGGGACGAATTAGGCTGCGAGTTCGAGAATTTGCTCAAGAAAAGGGTTGGAATCTGACAGAAGTCTCCAAAAGAACAGGTATTCCCTATACCACGATCATTACCTATGCTAATTCTTCAGGTATGGCAACTGTAGATTATACGGCTTTGGACAAGATGGCTCGTGCGTTCGATATTGCGATCGAAGATTTGGTTGAGATTTTGGAACAATAAACTGATTTGTCAGCGGGAAAATGGGATTAATTCGGTTGCGAGTTCGAGAACTAGCGCAGGAGAAGGGTTGGACACTGAAAGAAGTCTCTGACAGAACGGGAATTCCCTACAGCACGGTCAAAAAATACGCGCAAGCTCCTAAGCTGGCAACTGTGGACTACACGGCTTTGCAGAAGCTTGCTCAAGTCTTCGATGTGATGGTGGAAGACTTGGTTGAGGTTTTGGAACGGTAAACTGATTTATCAGCGGGAAGATGGGGCTAATTAGGTTGCGGGTTCGAGAACTAGCCGAAGAGAAGGGTTGGACATTAAAAGAAGTTTCTGAGCGATCGGGTATTCCTTACAGTACGGTTAGAAGCTATGCTCATTCTCCCAAGCTGGCAACTGTAGACTATACAGCTCTGAACAAAATGGCCCGTGCTTTTGAGATTGCGATCGAGGATTTAGTGGAAATTCTGGAACAGTAAACTGATTGATCGGCGGGAAAATGGGGCAAAGTAGCTTAAGAGTTCGATACCTGTTATCACTATGACTTTACCGCCCAAGCGCTATCTAAACTATCTAGGGGATTTGACCGTGACATTAAAGACGTTCAAGCCATGTACGAACAGAAATTATTATCTTTGAGAGAGCTACGGGATTGTTTTGAAGCTATTGCGCCCTAATTAATCCGATTTGCCTCTCTCGATACTGATGTTCTCAGAAGCAAGGTGGAGAAATTCATCGAGCGTTTTGAAGGTAATCCAGAGGAGAGGCAATCATGAGTCTCAATGAGTTACCGGGAGCAGAGTTAATCCTGCCTGGACTGGACGATCTTCACCAGGGTAAAACAAATACCGTTGGGTCATTGTTAGTTGCGATCGCAGCAACGCGCTTAACCGAAGCAGGCTTAGATGTTCCCAAGGAGCGTCTAGTCCCAGAGCCAGAGCTGACCTTGTATAGTCATCTTCAAGATGAACGGGACGATGCTTATCTTTACTACAATGCTTTGCTCAATAGCCTCAATAGCTTTTGCAATGCACTGGAACTCAGTTATAAATATAAGCCATCTAACAATCCCAATGTACCGGGACAAAATTAAGAGCTCGGTGAGTTGCCCAGGGTATATAGTCGCAGGCAATTCAGCTTTCTTCATATCATCTAGAAACCGGGTTTCTACGAGTTTTTGGAACAGGAATCAGACATATACAAATTTATTTGAAAGCTTAATTTGTAAAATTGGAATTTTGTCAAGACCTAATGGGTAGATTTTTGCAAATAACAGTCGATCGCCCACTGCACATATCAAGAACTTTGAAGTTACTTAACACCGTCATAAGAAATTTTATAAAGATTTACAAAAGAAACGTGTCAGAATGAAAACAATAAGGTAATGGGTAACAGAAAAGGAGGCCTGATGGTAGCGCTGACTGAACGAGTCCAACGCAGATTGACGGTGGAAAAAGTCGAAATTGCCCCTGACACAACGGCAATTCGATGCCTGGACTGGGATAGAGACCGCTTTGACATCGAGTTCGGTCTCAAAAACGGTACAACTTACAACTCATTCATCATTCGCGGCGAAAAAACTGCCCTCGTCGATACCTCGCACGAGAAGTTCCGCCAGCAATACATGGACACTCTGACGGGGGAAATTGACCCCAAAGAGATTGATTATCTAATTATCAGCCACACTGAACCAGACCACAGCGGTTTGGTCAAAGATGTGCTGGCTTTGGCACCCCAAGCAATTGTTGTGGGCGCGAAAGTAGCAATTCAATTTTTAGAAAACCTTGTACACCAGCCATTTGAGCGACTGGTAGTTAAAAACGGCGACAAACTAGATTTAGGAAACGGCCACGTTATCGAATTTGTGTCGGCGCCGAACTTGCACTGGCCCGATACTATTTTTAGCTACGACAGCAAAACTAAAGTGCTGTTCACCTGCGATGCTTTTGGGATGCACTACTGTTCCGACAGCACCTACGATGACGATTTAGCTGCGGTTGAGGAAGATTACCACTTTTATTATGAGTGTTTGATGGGCCCTAATGCTCGATCGGTACTCAGTGCAATGAAGCGGATGGCTGAGTTGGGAGAAATCGGTACAGTTGCGACCGGTCACGGGCCGCTGCTCAGGTACAATGTGGTGGAACTTACCGGGCGTTACAAGAAGTGGAGCCAAGAACAAGCTAAGGCAGAAACCACTGTAGCGGTATTTTACACTTCTGATTACGGATTTAGCGATCGTCTCAGCCAGGCGATCGCCCACGGGATCACCAAAACCGGTGTCGCCGTAGAAATGATGGACTTGAAAATCGCCGATTTCCAAGAAGTTCGGGAACTTGTCGGTAGCGCTGCGGGAATCGTGATTTGTTCGCCGCCGAGTAATGGTGCTGCTGCGGAAAATGCCGAAGCTGCTATCAACACAATTTTAGTCGCAGCTAACAACAAACAATCCTTCGGTTTGTGCGAGTCCGGCGGCGGCGATGACGCATCGGTTTATCCGCTGCGAAACAAGTTCAAAGAGTTGGGTTTGAAAGAAGCATTTCCCAACATTTTGATTAAAGACGCCCCGACGGAAGCGATTTATCAACTTTGCGATGAAGCCGGCACCGACTTGGGACAGTGGCTGACGCGGGATAAGGCTGTCAAACAGATGAAATCCCTCGATAGCGATGTTGATAAAGCTTTGGGACGCATCAGCGGCGGATTGTACATCATTACTGCTCAAAAAGGTGAGGTTAGCAGTGCGATGTTGGCTTCTTGGGTGACGCAAGCCAGCTTTAAACCGCTGGGTTTAACTATCGCAGTTGCTAAGGATCGGGCGATCGAATCGATGATGCACGCGGGCGATAAATTTGTCCTCAACGTGCTGGAAGAAGGCAATTATCAAAGCCTGATGAAGCACTTTTTGAAGCGTTTTGCTCCTGGTGCCGATCGATTTGCTGGAGTTAAAACTCAACCTGCTACCAACGGTTCTCCGATTTTGACTGATGCTTTGGCTTACATGGAATGCGAAGTAGTCAGCCGCATGGAACTTTCGGATCATCATATCGTATATGCGATCGTCGATAACGGCCGCGTATCCCATCCCGAAGCGCTGCCGGCGGTTCACCACCGCAAAGTCGGCAATCACTATTAGTCAGTTGTCAGTTGTCAGTTGTCATTAGTAAATTAGTAAATTAGGGTGCGCATTGCGCACCTTACCTACGCAAACACTTTCGCAAAAAATCTCATCAATTTAGGGTGTGCGCGCGGAACACCTTACCAGGCTCTCAAAGTAGGGTGCGCACTGCGCACCTTCTTACCTTTTTCTCTCCGTTTTTACTCTTAGGAATTGCCAATGCCGGCCAATCTTTTAGAAGACCGAGATTACACAATTATTATTGCCAGAAGCGAGGTCAGCCGAGACTCCCAACATCCTTGGTACGAGGAGTGGGTAGAAGCACAGGCATCTCTGATCGACTTAGCAAAAAAATGTCAGGAATTGGACAGCGATGGCATTACTGTTTACGAAGCTTCTACTCCGATGTGGAAGTATAAAAATTCAAATGTTGCCCGGTTGGCTGAAATTTTGCAGAGACAAAATACGAACCCGGATTCAGCAAACCCGACTGCAATTAATTTGGCAGAACCTCTGACAGAAGCTTTTAGCGATTATTTTAAGCTCAAAACAAATGCGAAAGGGAAGCAGGGAGCAGTGATTGTTGCAGTCCTTGATGAAAAACCCGAAAATGCCGCTGCTGTCGCCGCAATTATTGTCAGTGCGGCCAATAAAATAGATAAAAATGAAGAAATTGGGGTGAGCTTTATCCAAATTGGCGATGATTTGCCTACCAGGGAATTTCTAACTGACTTGGATACAAATTTACAGGCTCAAGGTGCAAAATTTGATATTGTAGATACCAAGTTTTGGCACGAAATTAAAAGAAGTTCTGTAGTGCAGTTTCTCATAGGTGCAATTAATGACTAACACTTTGACTCCCCGACTCGCATCTGATACCAGACCCCGCGACGTGCAATTTATCCCGATCGCCCTTGATACTTTTATTGTGCGATCGCGCACTTGGGATCGACTAAAATTTGAAGTAGAATACTCCCTGCAAAAGGGGACAACAGCAAACAGCTATATCATTCAAGCCGACAAAACTGCTTTGTTTGACCCGCCGGGGGAATCTTTTACCCAAAATTATCTGGAATATTTGCAGCAACGGCTGGACTTGACCAAGCTGGATTACGTGATTTTGGGACATTTCAACGCTAACAGAGCCGTCACCATTAAAGCTTTGTTAGAATTGGCTCCTGAAGTAGCTTTTGTTTGTACGAATCCGGCCGCGATTGGTTTGCGAGCTGCTTTTTCCGAACAAGAGTTAAATATTATGATCGTTCGGGGAGAAGAAACTCTCAATTTAGGCAAAGGCCACGCCTTAAAATTCATTGCGACTCCGACTCCCCGCTGGCCTGACGAACTTTGCACTTACGATCCGCAGACTCAAATCGTGTTCACTGACAAATTTTTTGGCGCTCACGTTTGCGGCGATCAAGTATTTGATGAAGGATGGAGCGTTTACAGCGAAGATCGGCGCTATTATTACGATTCTCTGCACGCATCTCAGGCTAAACAAGTGCTGACCGCAATGGAGAAATTAGCTGATTTACCAACAGCATTTTATGCTCCCGGTCACGGCCCGATCGTCCGTTACGGTCTCCACGAATTGAGCAATTTGTATCGGGAATGGAGCCAGCAACAAAATTCTAAAGACTTGACAGTTGCTTTGATTTATGCTTCGGCTTACGGGAATACTGCTACTTTGGCGCAGGCGATCGCCAAAGGAATTACTAAAGCCGGTGTGGCTGTAGAAAGCATTAACTGCGAATTTGCGGAACCGGGAGAAATTCAAGAGGCGATCGAGAAATGCGCCGGATTTATCATCGGCACTCCCACGCTAGCCGGACACGCGCCGACGCAAATTCAAACAGCTTTGGGAATTGTGTTGTCTACAGCAACTAAGAGCAAATTAGCGGGGGTTTTCGGTTCTTTTGGCTGGAGCGGTGAGGCGATCGACTTAGTGGAAGGTAAGCTGAAAGATGCTGGCTATCGCATCGGATTTGAGCCGATTCGGGCGAAATTTAAGCCGACGGCGGCGACGATTTACGAGTGCAAAGAGGCGGGAACGGATTTTGCTCAAGCTTTGATTAAGTCGCAAAAATTGCGCGCCCCGAGACCGCAGTTGACTGGTGGGAGCGATCGCACAGAACAAGCAGTGGGAAGATTAGTAGGTTCGCTGTGCGTAGTCTCGGCGAAGCGCGGGGAGCTTACGAGTGCGATGTTGGCTTCGTGGGTGTCGCAAGCCACGTTTAATCCCCCTGGCGTGACGATTGCGGTGGCCAAAGATCGATCGATCGAAGCTTTGATGTACGCCGGAGATAAATTTGTGCTCAATATCTTAGCAGAAGGGCGACAGTTGCGGAAGTATTTTATGAAAAACTTTGCTCCCGGAGAAGACAGATTTGCCGGAGTCGAAACGGTGGAAGCTAGCAACGGCTGTCCGGTTTTGACCGAAGCTTTAGCTTATCTCGAATGCGAAGTAATAAGTCGGATGGAATGCGGCGATCACTGGGTAGTTTATGCAGCGGTTGAAAACGGTCATTTGCTGAAAAATGACGGGGTGACAGCGGTGCACTACCGGAAATCTGGGAGTCATTATTAAATTGCGATTAGGACACGGCATTGCCGTGTCCTTACAGGTTTGTAGTGAGGAATTTATTCCTCAGATTGTGATGAGGAATAAATTCCTGATTACCAGAAAGAATTGGTTTAAAGCCTCCACCCTTGTAGGGAAAAATTAAAAGAGGACTATTCATTACTCCAATCTTTTTCCTTGATATTACTTCCGGTTAGATCGGAATTATTCAACGACAGAGAACGCAGAGGAAGCAGAGGAAGCAGAGGAAGAGGAGAGAAATTTATCATTCCGATACTACCGGATTTGATATCAACTGTCGAGCGGTCAACTGTCGAGCGGTCAACTGTCGAGCGGTCAACTGTCGAGCGGTCAACTGTCGAGCGGTCAACTGTCGAGCGGTCAACTGTCCTCAGCAGTTTTTTCGGGCCACAGATAGATAGCGCCAGAAATCAAAGTTAAAGCCACAGAAACCCAAAACGCAATTAATGCCGGAAGGTTCCACGCTTCGGATAGAGGAGCGATTAAAAGTGCGATCGCCACAATCTGACTCACCGTTTTCAACTTGCCCCAAATATTAGCTCCCGAAATCGTAGTTTTATTAACACGCCACCCGGCAATAGTCAACTCCCGCCCCAAAATCAAAAACACTGCCCAAGCCGGGACTTTACCCAACTCAATCAATACTAAAAGCGGCGCTAGCACTAACAATTTATCCACTAAAGGGTCGAGAAACTTGCCCAAATCGGTAATTTGATTCAACTTTCTAGCCAAATAGCCGTCCAACCAATCAGTCGCCGCAGCTACCACAAAAATCGCGGTGCAAATCCAGCGGCTTTGGGTGCTTGGGTCGTACAAACAGTAGAGCAGAAACGGCACTCCCAGCAAGCGAGAAAAAGTAATTGAATTAGGCAAATTCATCATAGAAGGAAGAGGGAAGAAGGAAGAAGGAAAAAGGAAGAGGAAAGAGGGAAGAAAATAGAGGGAAGAGGGAAAAAGGTAGAGGGAAGAAGGTAAAGGCAAAAATTAAGGGCAATCTTGTAAAAAGATTGCCCTTAATTTAACATTTTTTTGTAACTGTTTAACGTTGAGAAAAACAGCTTTTAGATATACAGCGGATTCCAGGTTTATGCAGTACAGTAGCAGCAGTTTGTAAACCAGTTTTTAAAGTGCTTAATATTAACTAAATCAAGCGCAGTAGCTAGTAAAACGTCAACCATCTTGGTAGTAGTGGGCGAAAACTTAC
>JANYGO010000382.1 GCA_025362325.1 Cyanobacteriota bacterium
ACTTGAACTCTAGTGCAATCATAGAATTATTCTATCATGTTTACTGACGTTTGTGGGTATAAATCGACTGATTCAAGAGTCTTTACACTCGAATTAAATCCGTCCTAGAAGGACGGGGCTTTAGACCCAGTTTCTTGGTAAGGTGCGTATTGCGTACCCTACGAATACAGGTAGTGCGGATATCCGATGTCAATCTATCGGAATACCCAAGCTAAAATGAAGGTGTTGGTTGAAAACATTTATCGTATTATTTATCTATTTTGAACAACTTTACTTCCCTGGAAATAGAAGTCGCCGAAACATTGCTGAGGTTAGCAATGTTGTTGGGATTAACACTTTTAATCGCGTTTTTTGTGGCGGCAGAACTAGCATTAGTATCAGCCGATCGCCATCAAATCCGTCAACTCGCCAAGTTGCGCGATCGCCCAAACGCCAAAACCGCCGAACTCGTCCACCAAGCGCAGAACAACATACCGCATTACCTGTCTGTGACTCAAACAGGCACAACAGCAGGGAGTCTGCTGTTGGGTTGGTTGGGCGAGGGAGCGACTGTACACTGGATCGAGCCGTGGCTCGACAAATTGCCGATAGGTCATTTTCCCGCGATGCTGACGGCGCACTCGATCGCAGTTCCCGTAGCCTTCATCCTAGTAACCTACATAGAAATAGTCTTAGGAGAACTGATCCCCAAAGTATTAGCAACTCACGCCCCAGAACGCACCGCTTTGCTGTTGATGCCGGCCCTCGAAATCTGCTCAAAAATACTGTGGCCGCTGCTAGCAATTCTCAACGGTACTGTGCGGCTGCTGACAGGTTGGATTACCAGTAAAAAATCTCAACCGCTGCTGTCAGCTTCCGAAGCAACTCTCGTCGAAAAAGATGCTCATTCAGCACTAATTTCTGGCGTTTGGGAAGTCACAGCAGTTAACGAAAAACTCGGGTTAAACCTGCCGACCAACCCAGCGTACCAAACAATCGCCGGATTTGTGATTCACAATTTGGGTAAAATGCCCACTCAGGGCGATCGGCTATTGTGGGGCGAATTAGAAATAGAAGCAGCAGACGTAATAGAAGGCAGCTTAGAAACAGTGCTAGTGCGTCAGGTAACTCGCCCCTTATTTGAGACTCAGCAGCCAGAACTCGTCTTGAATTGAATTAATAGACTTGAATTGCAAAAATAACTAGAACGGACTAGAAGCCCATCCCACAAGAAAAAAAATTGTGGGGTGCGCTTTGAGCATCGCCAGAAAATTTAATTTACCTGAGATTTGAGACTAGCAACTAATCCCAAATCTCAAAAACAGCACCCTTTCTCAACCAACAGCCACCTTAACCCCAACAAACTGCTCGTAATCCTCCAATAACCACAAAGGCAAATAACTATTCGCATCCTGAACTTGCAACTGCCCAGCACGACAAAACAGCATCGCCGCCAACAAATGATTCACAGCTTTAGGCATTCCAAATCCTTTACTTAACTCAGCAACCAATGAGTTAAAAAACGCGCGCTCACTCTCAGTCAGAGGCTCATTAATAAACCCGCTGCCCAGGATTGCCTTATAACCCTTACCAAAATCGCTCCGGTAAAAAAGTTCAAGTTGATCGCCAGAAAGACTCAGCCACAAATTAGCAACTTGCGTGCGAATTTGCCGCAAATCTGCTATTATCATTTCCGCCGTCGGGTCGATTTCATAAAGATTCACAGCAGCAGTTAATTGATTGAGAAACTGCGGCAAATAATCTTGGTTGACAATGGTTTGTTCTGTTGCCGGAAATGCACTCTCAAACACCTTTTCGTAATCCTCAACCAACCACTGCGGCAAGCGGGTGCGAGCGTCGGGAACCCGCATTTTTCCAGGGACAAAATACAGCATCGCACCCAGCAGAGCATTGATAGCTTGAGGATGCACCAACCCTTTGCTAGTTTCGGTCAATTGTTGCAAGAATTTTTGTTCGGCTTCTGTCATTGATTCTGCTTGCAAGCCACAGCTAAGTATTGTTTGATATCCTTTGCGAACTTCGCTTCGGTAAAAATGTTCTAGTTTTTCTGAAGGAATACTCAGCCAAAAATCAGCCAGTTGTTTGCGGATTTGGCGGAGTTCCAAAACTACTGATTCGTCAGAAGGATCGATGCGGTAAAGATTGACGCATCCTAACAGTTGATTGGCAAATTGCGGCGATTGAATGTATTGCGCTAGCAAGTCAGAACTTGACTCGGAATTGACGGCAGATTCTGTCTCAAAAACTTGTTCGTAATCCCCAATTAACCAGTGCGGCAAGCGGTTGCGAGCGTCGGGAATGCGCATGGTTTCCGGCGGGAAATACAGCATCGCGGCGAGCAAGGCGTTGACAGCTTTGGGATGCACTAATCCTTTGCTAATCTGCGTTAGTTGCTGCAAAAATATTTGTTCGCTTTCCATCATGGCTTGATGTTGAAAGCCACTTTTCAGCAGAATTTGATAGCTTTTACCGGGCGCACTTTTGTAGGTTGCTTCCAGGTTTTCGGCGGGAATGTTCAGCCATAAATCAGCGATTTGTTTACGGATTTGGCGCAGTTGGGATATTGCTGAAATGTTGGATGAGTTTCTCTGGTAAAGCTGGACGTTATTCGAGAGTTTCTCGCTCAAATCCGGTTGCTTGGGAATGCTATCCTGCAAGCTGCGGGAGGCTTCCAGGTGGCTGCTTTGCCATTTGCTAAAGAGTTCTTGGAATAATTTGCCGATCGCCCCCGAGTATGCAACACTATCAAAACAGGCGGGATTCCCCTGCATTTTTTGCTGAATTTCCTGGCGTTTTTGCTGGCGCAACTGCGGGTTAGTGCCGAGGGTAACTGCTAGCTGAATGTAGGATGCTTCGTCATGGGCGATTAAATCGGGCATCAAGAGCGATCGTACCACTGCGGCCCCCATGCGCGATCGCAAAGTATCACCATCCCTGACAACAGTTGGTAGCCCAACCTCCAGCGGATCAACCAGAGAAGTAGTCCCCGCATAGGGATAAGAATCCAAATAAACATCACCCAACTTCAAAACTTCCTTAACATCCGCACGGTTAGGAAAAGTCTTCAACACCCGCAAACGCTGACTCTCAACCCCATACTTAGCAAAAACCCCTTGCATATTATTCACAAAAGCCGCCCCTGGATAATGATTAGTCCAGCTAGGGCCAAAAGGCATTAAAAACAGCAGAGAATTAGGAACAGCAGCTAGAATCTTTGCCCAAGTTTCCCTTAACTCCGGCACCAACTTATACAAATTCGCACTCGAAATAAACACAACCGATTCCTCAGAAATGCCCAGGCTATTTCTGGTCATTTGAATATTAGAAGTATAAGGTTCCAGAGTATAGCTAAAACAGCAGCCCAGCCCCTCAAGAGTTGCTAATTCCTCGCGATAATGCGCGCGACCCTCAATTGCAGGCTCCATCAACTTGCCAGCAATATAATAGTCAATGTGCCGCATACCCGTAGTCACAGGAGAATTAAAACAAGTAGTTTGTACCCGCGCCAATCGATGCAGCGCTAGTAAACTAATGGGATGAGTGACAGCAGTAATATTCGTAGCAATCAACAGAATATCTAAGTCATCAGCGCGAATTTCCTGAACTTGACTTTGCAAGTCCTTCGACAGTTGCACCAATCTGTCAGCCCGACTCTGGCAATACTGCTCTAGTTTATTGCCATCCAGATTGATAGCATACAAAATAATTTCAAACTGCTCTCGATTCAGATATTCAAAAGCCGGCAATGTGGCGAAAGTTTCCGTCATTGCCCCGAAATGCTTAGTCAGAACTCCGACCCGAATTTTCTGTCTGTTTGCAGACCTTGCAGGAAAAATGCAATCAATGGCAGCCCCGCGATTTTTCATCGCAAATTCAATAATATCTGCCCGCTTCCTGTAGATTTCCTTAAGATTTTCGCTGTTGAAGTATAGAGGGATAAAGTTAGCGGTTTGAGTGAAAAACCAGGCAATTTCCTGCCAAACTTGTGAATTTTGGTTTTGGAATATATTGCGGTGTACGTAACTAACCCATCCCTGCACGTAGTGGCAATAATTGTCAGCCTCTCCTAGTTCTTGAAAGAGAGTCGGCGCCGTAAACATAAATTTGAGATAGTCGTTGACAAACCAATTGGGTATAGCTGCATTTTCATACTTCAGCAACAACTGGTCAGCCCGACGGTAAAGAGCGGCTGCTAGTAAGTAGTTAACATCTTTGAGAGTTTTAATTTCCTGGGATAGATGTGCTGCTAATTGAGCGCTCAAACTCTGTTCGACATCTGTTAGTGCTTCATATTTGATAGTGCTGTTGAGCAGCATTTGATGTGCCTTACCTGCATCGCCGGAGTAGGCAGTTTCTAGTTTTTCTGCGGGTAGATTTACCCAATAATCGGCAAGTTGTCGGCGGCAGTCGCGGATGTTAGCCAAAGCAACTTGATTAGTTTGGTCTTTTTGGTAATCTCCCAAGTATTGAGGAAGGGAAGCTAAGAATTGTTCGGGTTTATTAAGTTGAGCTAATTCATCAGCAATTAAGTTACCGTGTTGCCACAAAATTTGTTCTGACCAACGAACTTCTTCGGGTTTATAAAGTTGAGAGTGCAGGCGAACAATTGTAGCTCTCATCAAGTCTAATTTTGGGCGTTCTCCCGCCATTTTTTGGGTTCTGCTAGAGCCGTCGCCATGTTGCCTATAGTACAGGTAAGGCTGAGGTAAACGATAGCCTAGCCAGCCTTTTTCATAGGCGGAAATCCAAAATTCCCAGTCTTCGCATCCCAGCTTCATCACTTTTTTCAAGCCGCCTACTTGATCGTAAATTTCTTTTCTAAATAAGGAAGTAGCGGGGGCTTGATTGTCTCTCAAAAATTTATTGGGTTCAAAGTCGCCGTGGTTGACTAAATCGCAGTTTGCCCCGAAGTGCTGCACATCTGTATAGACAAACCCGACATTCGGTTTTGCTGATAAAACTTCAACGCACTCCTCTAGAAATTTGGGATGAATTTTATCATCAGCATCTAGAAATAGAATCAATTTTCCTGATGAATTCTGAACGCCAACATTTCTCGAATCAGCGGGCCCCGTGTTGGGTTTATCGATCAGGCGCAGCGCTTTTTGAGGATACAATTGAATTAAATAATTTGTGAAGTTGCTGGTATCATCGGTGCTGCCGTCGTTGACAATTATGCACTCCCAGTTTTGATAGGTTTGACTGACAACGCTTTCTACAGCTTCTCTGAGTAGATTTGCGTGGTTGTAGCAGGGGATAATGATGCTGACGAGTGCTGGTTCGGATGTGCGGTAGGGCATGGCATTTAGCTGTGACGGAGAGATGGCAACGGGGACGGTAGTGGCGGGTTTGATACCTCGGCGGATGATGCCGTATTCATTCCATATCTTAAGCGTTTCTTGTTGCGATCGCCCTGAACCATGTTCTAAACCTTGCTGGTTGGCGCAGTACAAGCCTAGAATGTCTGGCAGACCCACAATATTTTCGGTTTTGCCAATCCGCAGCCAAAATTCGTAATCGCCAGCCGCAGTCAATTCTGCTCGGAAATAGCCGTGTTTTTCGTGCAGCGATTTTCTCCACATCGGCTGAGAACCTGTGATGCAGCGGCGTTCCAGTTCGTCATAGGAAAATTCCGGCCAATTCCAGCGCTTTTCGGCTTTGGTTTGGGCAAAAGTATCGTTAACTGCGGTGGTAATTAATTGGTCAGCATAAACTAGACCTACTGCGGCGTTTTCATCCAAGTATTTCGCCATGATTTCTAGAGCATCTGGGCGGTGTCTGTCATCGGTGTTGGCATTAGTAATATAAGCTCCGCGCGACATCTTGATTCCTCGGTTCCAGACGGCATATAATGTCTCGCGGTCAGGGGTGCGATCGCACACAATATTCGGATATTTTGCTTGAAATTCCCGCACCACAGACTGTTCATTTTGTTGGGAAGCGCTGTCAATCACGATGATTTCCAGTTCGCCTTGTTTGTACAGCGTTTGATCTACCAAGTCTTGCAAGCAGCCACGAATAAATTTTTCGGAATTGTAAGTAGAAACGATCGCAGATACTTTGAACGCTGACGGGACAGACTGCGATTGGTCATAATTCCATAATTCCCTCTGCAAGCCTGCTTCAGCTTGTGGTTGAACGGAACGCTCAGCTACTTGAACCAAAACTGAGCTAACAGTTGCAGCCATTTTCGACCAGGAAAACTTCTTAGCTTGCTCTAACCCGGTCGCAATTAATGAGTTGCGGACAGCAGGCTTCTGTATTTCCCGCAAAGCATTGAGCAGCCCGCTGACATCATCGCCGTCTACATAAACCGCTGCTTTTCCTGCTACTTCTGGAATCGAACCATTTGGACAGGTGATGACTGGACAACCGCAAGCCATGGCCTCGATGACTGGCAACCCAAAGCCTTCATATTTCGACGGATAAACTAATACCGCAGCACCCGAATAAGCAACTCTCAGTTCGCTATCGCTGAGTTGCAGCGTGCGGACAGTGATTCCAGAACAGTACAATTGCAGATCGGGTTCTAATACAGGTTTACCGCCTGTGCAGACTATATCAAAGTCCAACTTATTGGCAAGCTGAGAAAAGGCTTTGAAGAATAATATCCCATTCTTGTAACCATGCCAGCCTACCCTCTCCCCTACCAAAAGAAAATAGGGTTTAGCAATCCTATACTTTGACTTAAAACCTGCGATTTCTTCGCTGTCTGCTGGCGAAAATTTGGCGTCAATTCCGCAGTGCGCCACAGCGACAGAAGCTGAGGATATCTGCGGAAAAATCTTAACTAAATCGCGGGCTGTATTTTCTGAAATGGCTATGTAGGCAGAGGCATGGCGGATACCCCAATGCTTTTCTCTCCACTCGGAATGAGTAATATTTTGTCCCATCAACTCGGGAATCATGTCATAGGCCATGAATACCGATCGCGTTGACAAGGGTGTTGTATAATACGTAGAAATAAACAAGTCTGCTTTTTCTTCATCGCAGATTTGCTGTAGCATTTGGCGGTCTGCATCGGTTTTGTTGTAGTCGTAGCGGGCTACATTCCGGTACTGGATACCGGGAATTTTGGGGGCGGTTCCCGCTCTATCAAGAACTATAATTTGTTTAGCAAAACCATTTTCAGCCCAGTTTTCTAGCAGCGATGTCCAGACGCGACCAATGCCGGTGCTGTTGAGCTGATAAAATACGCCGTCAATCACAATCTTTTTTAAATTTTCAGGAGATAGGACTGCTGGAGTTATCATTAATTTGCGGTTCTCTCTGTCTGCAATTTTTCTCAAAGCTTCCTCGTAATCATGTTGGAGTAATGAGGGTTTTTTAAATTCTGGCTCTTGGCAAGATGATAAGCTTTGAAAAAGTTGATGCGGAATTTTCTTGTCTGTAAATAGGTGCAAAGAATCGCCGTTAGAGTAAAAATTTAAATTTAATCTTTCGGCAATTATAGAGAGTGCCTTGCTGGTATAAATAGAAATGTGCTGACCTTCGTCTAGGGCATAATACCACCATTCGCTGGGCTGGGGATTGTTGGCTGGCAGCAGTTTGGTACTGAATAAAATATTGCGGGAAAATTTGAAGATTTTTTCGATCTCGGACAGCGGGTTAACAAAATGTTCAAATACTTCAAATGCTGTAACTAATTCGTATAGGAAACTGCTATTCTTGTCTGCCTCAAATCCTTGTGCAAATATATTTCTGCAATATTTGTCATGCCATAAAAAATTAAATCCTAAATCTCTCATCATCCGAACAAATACACCGTAGCCACCCCCGTAGTCTAAAAAATTAGCGTGGTGATTAAACAAATTAAAAATTATATTATTGGCTGCGGTGGAAAACATCGTGCTTCTGGATAACATTCCCACGTCACTGCTAGCTATGGCTTCAGAATAAGCCTCCTCAAGCCAGTACGGTTCCTCGGTTTGAACAAATCCGCAATTTGAGCATTGAAAATACTCAACATTATATTTTTTTAGTACCCTAGCCACAGCCAAGCTGTTTGTTGGAGAATCACAAATATTGCACTTCATTTTGATTATTTAAACTTACAAAGTTATTCAAGTGACTGTCTGTATTGGAATGTCGAATATCTCTCCCGCTTAACTCAATTTTTAATCTTGCTAAGTGATGGTAGTGTGGTAGGCGAGACTGTTTTAATGCTGAGGCTTGAACTCTTCGGACGGTTCCTCAAGGGTCGATCGTTATATGTTCAGATATCTTATCAGGAGTCCGCCCCCTCAAGATTGCTTCGACTAAAGGCTTGACAATTTTTAATTTATGCTATATGTGACTCCTTAGTAAAGCACTCCCATCTCCTGACGGCTTTCAGGGCAGTTCGGTTTCCACCACCTCAGACGATCGCTCGCCCTTGCCGGGATTCCGCCCACACAAAAACAAGTTACAATTAGGTTAAGATTGATGAACATAAATAAAAAATCCCAAACTGTAGGGACTAAATAATTAGGAGGATCGACCTCGGTGAATAAACGGTGGAGAAACGCTGGACTGTACGCACTGCTGGCTATTGTAGTCATTGCCTTAGCAACCGCATTTTTTGACAAACAGCCCCCAAGTAGGGAAGTTTGGAAGTACAGCCAATTCATTCAGGAAGTCGAGAGCAAGAGAGTAGACAAAATAAATATCAGTTCCGATCGCAGCAAAGCCCTCGTAACGGCTCAGGACGGCAGCAAGGTAATTGTCAACCTGCCTAACGACCCCGAACTGATCAACATCCTGACCAAAAACAACGTAGACATTTCAGTTCTGCCCCAAAGCGACGAAGGTTTCTGGGTAAAAGCCCTCAGCAGCCTGTTCTTCCCGATCCTGCTGTTGGTAGGACTGTTTTTCCTGGTGCGGCGCGCCCAAAACGGGCCCGGCAACCAAGCCATGAACTTCGGCAAATCCAAAGCTAGAGTCCAAATGGAGCCACAAACTCAGGTGACTTTCGGCGACGTAGCTGGCATTGAACAAGCCAAGCTAGAACTCGCCGAAGTCGTGGACTTTCTGAAAAATGCCGATCGCTTCACCGCAGTCGGAGCTAAAATCCCCAAAGGCGTGCTGCTAGTCGGCCCTCCCGGAACAGGCAAAACCCTGCTCGCAAAAGCAGTTGCTGGAGAAGCTGGCGTTCCTTTCTTCTCGATTTCCGGTTCAGAATTTGTGGAAATGTTTGTGGGTGTGGGTGCTTCCCGCGTCCGCGACTTGTTTGAACAAGCTAAAACCAACGCTCCCTGTATCGTATTTATCGATGAAATTGACGCGGTAGGCCGCCAGCGCGGAGCTGGTTTGGGCGGTGGTAACGACGAACGGGAACAAACCCTGAACCAGTTGCTGACCGAAATGGACGGCTTTGAAGGCAATACTGGCATCATCTTGATTGCTGCCACGAACCGCCCTGATGTGCTGGATGCTGCGCTGCTGCGTCCGGGTCGCTTCGATCGCCAAGTTGTGGTCGATCGCCCCGATTTCTCCGGCCGCCTGGAAATTCTCAACGTTCACGCCCGCGGCAAAACCTTGTCGAAAGACGTGGACTTGGAAAAAATCGCCCGCCGGACACCGGGTTTCACAGGTGCGGATTTGGCTAACCTGCTGAATGAATCGGCAATTTTGGCCGCCCGTCGCAACTTGACCGAAGTCTCGATGGATGAAGTCAATGATGCGATCGACCGCGTGCTCGCAGGCCCAGAAAAGAAAGACCGTGTGATGAGCGAAAAGCGCAAAACTTTGGTAGCTTACCACGAAGCCGGTCACGCTTTAGTCGGTGCTTTGATGCCCGATTATGACCCAGTTCAAAAAATCAGCATTATCCCCCGCGGCCGCGCTGGCGGTTTGACTTGGTTCACACCGAGCGAAGATCGGATGGATTCAGGCTTGTATTCTCGCTCTTACTTGCAAAATCAAATGGCGGTAGCTTTGGGCGGCCGCATTGCTGAAGAGATTGTCTTCGGCGAGGAAGAAGTCACGACTGGCGCTTCCAATGACTTGCAGCAAGTGGCAAGAGTAGCACGGCAAATGGTGACTCGCTTCGGTATGAGCGATCGGCTCGGCCCTGTAGCTCTCGGTCGCCAGCAAGGGAATATGTTCATGGGTCGCGATATCATGGCCGAACGGGACTTTTCTGAAGAAACCGCAGCCACCATCGATGATGAAGTGCGTTTGTTGGTAGAGCAAGCTTATCGGCGCGCTAAAGATGTGCTGGTTGGTAACCGCCACGTTCTGAACGCTTTAGCAGAGATGCTAGTTGATAAGGAAACTGTGGATGCTGATGAATTGCAAAATTTGTTGGCTAACAGCGATGTCAAGATGGCGACAATTGCCTAATTGATTTTAGATTTTAGATTTTAGATTTTAGATTTAATCTAAAGCTTAAAATCGATAATTGGGGTGGTTCTGGGATTGTCTGGAATTGCCCCGATTTTTTATAGTAGGGTGCGTCGCTGCGACAATTCTCGGTATTTGCAGTTATCTCATAGCGACGCACCATACCAGTGAGCGATTTGAGAAATAGTAGGGTGCGTCGCTGCGACAATTCTCGGTATTTGCAGTTATCCCATAGCGACGCACCGTACCCCCTTATCACCCTTGATAAACTTCTCGCCGGTGAGAAACCTTCAGTATGAAAATGGTAAAAATTGGATCGTTAATAGTGTAAATCACCCTGTAATCGCCAACCCGAATTCGCCAGCGGTTTTCCTCACCCTTTAGCTTGATACAGCCCGCAGGACGAGGATCATTTGCCAAAGCCTTTAATCTTGGATCGATCCTGCTGCTGATTTCAACAGGAAGTAACCTGAGCTGTTTTTGGGCTGACTGTTGAATAATGACTTGATATTCAGACACTCAATGTCCTCTTCGCTTCTACTTCGCGTTTAAATTCGTCCCAAGGAATGCCCGGTTCATCCTCTAGCCCCTCAGTCATGATGCCATCATAAACATCCTCCCAGAGTTCGCCGTGCTTCTCGAATTCGAGCACCACCGCAATCTTTTCGCCTTCGCCGTCAACTAAAAACTGAAAGTCTGTCGGTTCGCCGCATTCAGCCAACACGTCAACCCAGAAATCGCTGTGTTCTTTGAGGTCAACAATTGCAGCGGTTTTGTTGCCTTCATTGTCGGTTAAAAATTGAACGCCGCGCATATTGTAGTTTGGCATATATTGAAGTTAGTAAGGTGTACTAAAATTATATGCGAGACAGAATGAGTTAGCATGAATCATCAATCTTGGTTGACACGACTAAAAAAACACCGCGCGATCGCCGTCATCCGTTCCTCCGAAAAGGAAATCGCTTGGCAGATGGCATCAGCGGTAGCAGCAGGCGGAATTCAGTTTATTGAAATTACTTGGAACACTCACAAAGCTCCTGAATTAATTGCCGAACTCCGCTCCGAATTCCCTACTTTTAGTATTGGTACCGGCACTTTATTAAACTTAGGACAGTTGGAGAAAGCCATAGATTGCGGCGCTCAATTCCTGTTTACTCCGCACACAGATGTAGCTATGATTAAAACAGCAGTTGATGCCGGAGTGCCGATCGCCCCTGGTGCTTTTTCCCCCACAGAAATAGTGACCGCGTGGCAAGCAGGCGCGACTTGCGTCAAAGTGTTTCCGATATCTGGTTTGGGAGGCGCGGCTTACCTGAAAAGCCTGCAAGGCCCTCTGGGGCACATTCCTTTGATTCCCACTGGCGGGGTGACGCTGGAAAATGCCAAGGTATTTATTGACGCTGGGGCGATCGCCGTTGGTTTAGCCGGAGACTTATTTCCCAAAGACTTAGTGCAAAATCGAGACTGGGGGGCGATCGTCCAAATTGCCCAAACTCTCACCCAAAACTTAACAACTTGTTAATCCCTCTTTCCAATCTAAAATTTCAAATCGTTCGACTGAGCGCTAGCCGAAGTCTAAAATCTAAAATAGTACGAGGTGTGAGGAATGAACAGCATTATGAACTCAACTTACTTGCGGCGCGCCGGAACTTTCTGTGCAGGCATCGCCCTAACAGTTGCTGCACTCTGCGGCGGGCCCAATCCTGCGATTGCTGGCGAAAAGCATAACATAATTGCCAATAGAATTATGCAGTTGCAGCAATCCAGTCAGCGCTGGATTGAAATTGATTTGTCAAGACAAAAACTCATAGCTTGGGAAGGAAATAGATCCGTTTACGCGGTGGTTATTTCCAGCGGCAAATCATCGACTCCTACCCGCACGGGAACCTTTGCCATCCAAACCAAATATCGCGTTGCTAGAATGACTGGGGCGGACTACGATGTGCCGGACGTTCCCTATACAATGTATTACGACGGCGGCAATGCAATTCACGGCGCTTACTGGCACAATTTGTTTGGCAATCCCGTCACTCACGGCTGCACAAATGTAGCAGTAAATCACGCTAAATGGCTGTTTAATTGGGCCTCGGTGGGAACGCCCGTAGTTGTGCACAAATCTGAGATTTAGGGCATGGGGCATGAGGAATTGGGCATGGGGCATAAGCTGTTCTGCATTTAAATTGCATATCAAAAAAAATCAAACTCTTGTGGGGTGTCCCGCCTGCCCTAAATATACAATTTAAATGCGCGACAGCTTAGTCAAACACTATTAGGAATTACCCACAGGTAGTCAGAAACTGGGTTTTTTTGCGAAATACTTTGTTACAGCCCGCAGATTCGGTCAAAAACCCGATTTCTTGGTCAGAGTGTATAAGTCCTGGTTTGTTTAGGCGTGCTTAATTCCTAACTTAACTGCACAACTGGTTTATCCTCTAACAACGTTTCATTTGTCAGCAAATCTTCAACAGTAATGCGTAAAAAACGCTGTTCGTCTACGCGGAAGAAAATTTTGATGCGATCGCCCCCCGGATACCCAGGCGGCGTCAATTGCGCGATACTGCGAGCTCCGTCTTTGTCATTTAGTGGCTGTACCGACGTTTGGCCCGTGAGTTGGCGAGTAATTAGCCGATCGCCATCAAAATAAATCTCCGTGCCCCCAGTTTCCGCTCCCAATTCGCCGATAATTAATTCAATACTCGGCTGATTTTCTAAAGAAGCTCCCAAGACTAATTCTACTGGTTCGCTCATTGGATAAGACTGGCCCGATTTAATTAAACTGTGCCAACTGTGGCAATTTTCGCGGCGGTTCCAGTAGCGAATGCCGTAACTGTGATAGAGAAAATCTTTGATTTCTATGCCTTGACTCAATTGTAGAGCACCTTGGGCGATCGCCTCAAAGGGTTTGTCGCACCGAATCTTTGCCGGATCGAAATATTGCTCGATCCACCGCTGCACTGCGGGAATTTGGACAGTGCCGCCAACGAGCAAAACTGCGTCGATATCGCCGATTTCTAAGCCTTGACGCCGCGCTTGCTGCAATACTTGATTCATGCACTCGTCGAGGTTGTCAAAAAACTGATGTTCGGCGAGAATAGATTCAAAGCGATCTCGATCTAATTCTAATTCGTAACTCTCAAAATTTTCATCATCAAAATAAACCTCAGTCGCCTTATTTACCAAAGATAACTGAATCTTTAACCGTTCTGCCAATCTCGTCGTAATCGGAAATTTTGCCAGCCCTTTTGTTTTGACAAAATAGTCAACCAGCCAATTATCAATATCAGAACCGCCCAAATTTTGTCCGGCTTTAGCCAAAACCCGGGCAACTTTTGCCTTTTGTGCCGAAGATTCAGCTAATAACTTTTCGCCCCATTTCAGCAGAAAACCCAGCGGCTTTTTGTTGCTGTTAATGTCCAGGCGGACTAAAGAAAGATCCAGAGTTCCGCCGCCGAAATCAATGACTAATAGATTTTCGCGATCGGCTAAACCGTAACCCAAAGCAGCAGCCGTAGGTTCATCCAACATCCGCACCTGTTCTACTTGCAGAGATTCAGACACTTTACCCAACCAATGGCGGTAAGCCTCAAAACTATCTACGGGCACAGTAAAAATTAAAGAATCTACAGGTAAAGGCAGTTCGCGAATTGAACTCACAATTCGGCTCAAAAACCACTCACCTACTCTTTCAAAATCCACAATTTGCCCGTCAAGTTCCGGTACAAAACCCTGAACGGAAGTGCCAATTCCCCGCTTAAAATTGCGGAAAAATCGAGAATCTCCACTCAAATCAAGGCCTTGATCGCGGACTTGCTGACCGACTATTACTTTACTTTGAGCAGCGTCCTCAACGTAGATCAAACTGGGAATTAGGGGCGGATTTTGAGCCGAGATTGCCGACAATCCCGGTAATTTCAAAGTTTCGGGCTGCTGGATAGCCTGATTCCAGCGAGCGACGACGGTGTTGCTAGTTCCAAAATCGATTGCGATCGCCATTTAGCCAAAATACACAGCTACTAAGGATTAAATCATCTTATGGTATTTCGAGCCGCAAATGCCAACAGATGATCAAATTGTTCTTGCATGAACATTTTGTTGCAAGCGAAACTGCTTTAGTGGCGGAGTCTTCAATTTTGTGCAACTATATCTTTTGCGATGCAACAAAAGCCCGCCACTTTTATAAGCGGCACAAAACTCACCTGTCCGCAGTGGACAAGATTTTATCTTTGATATCAATCCAATTTTCACCAGGAGCGTGAAAAATGCTCGATATTGGCGATCGCAAAACAGCACTCTTAGCTCTCACACTGCTTGTCCCTGCTGCTAGTATTGGTCCAGTAACAGCATTGTATATTGCTCCCGGAATCTGGGGACAAACACTGTCAGCCTTGTGTCAAGTTTGGTTGCTGGTTTTTCCGATCGCGTGGTCTGTTTTAGTCGATCGCCAAAAACTGCATTTCTCCCTCCCCAAGCGCCGAGAATTGCTAGCTGGAGTTCTTTGGGGAACATTCATGTTTGCTGCGATCGTGGGTATCTACAGCCTATTCGGTCAACACTGGATCGATCCTGTAGCGGCCAAAGAAAAAGCGCAGCAGTTGGGTATTAGCAGCCCTAATATTTACCTGATGATTGAAGCATATTTTGTGCTAGTTAACTCGCTAATTGAAGAATTTACTTGGCGGTGGTTTGTCTGCAACAAGTGCCAGATTCTGATACCCGGAGCACCAGCAATATTTCTCAGTTCACTATTTTTCACCCTCCACCACATTTTTGTCATCGCAGCCTACAGCGACTGGCAAGGTGTGATTTTAGGCTCATTAGCTGTCTTCGCCGCGGGGATAATTTGGTCGCAATGTTATCTAACTTACCGTTCGCTTTGGTCTAGTTATATCAGCCACGCGATCGCAGATTTGGCACTGGCAATTATTGGTTGGCAAATCCTCTTTAACTAGCTGCTCTTTCAGCGACTATCGCTGGCAATTCTACAATAAAAATTGACCTTTTTTCCAACTCGCTCTCCAGACTAATATTTCCGCCCATCATCTGACAAAAATTCTTGGTAATTGCCAGTCCCAAAACCGTACCGCTGCCGTACCTGAGAGTAGATTGGTCTACTTTCGTAAAATGTTGAAATACTTTTTTAATTTCCTCTGGATTCATCCCAATTCCAGTATAGCTCAATACGGTTTACTTAACGCTTTTTAGTCCGAAGAGAACGTCCGCGCGCGGCAATCGCAGTATATATTTTTCACCGGGTTTTATAGACTGAACAGTCTTAAGTGAACTGTATTGACCTATAATCGCTAATCCTTGAATTTTTCCAGTTTATCGGCAGGTTTATCGGTACTTAAACTAGCAACTTCCCGAATCGGTGTCGAGAAAATAACTGCGGGTTTTCCCGTTAAGGAAGAGATCGCAGCTTCGCGGGTGATTTCAGTGCCGCCGACTGCACTTTTAAACCAATGGCGATCGCTGCGGTTGAGGCGATCGGGCGCAGTGCCGCTGCGGCGCGCCACAACGTATCCTTCTAAATTGTCAGCTTCGGCAAGGTATATGTCGCTGTAGCTGCGGTTGACAGCAGCCAGCAGCGGCAACTGTTGGCTGGCTTTCATACTGACTGTACCGGCATTTTGACTGAGCCTACGCAACACTTGAACGTTCATTTGTTCCCACCGGGAGATGCTTTGTGTTAAGACATCCGATCTTAATTCAAGGTTTTGTTGGGCTGGCGATCGCATAATGTTAGCTGCGTGAAAACTGGTAAACCATATCGCTGTAAGCATCAGCAGTACAGCGCCCAAAATCCGATTAATTGCGCTCGGGAATCGCAAACTCAGGAAAAATGATTCTTTCATAATAGGATATTTTTGTAAGCGAACTCGTTTGATACATACCCCTAAGCAGCCGCAGCAGCTTAGGAGTCGAGGTTGGCAGGATCTATGTCGCTGTACCCGGATTATTTCTTCGATCTTTACACGGTGATTAGATAATTTGCGTAACTTTTTTATTACGGTAATTACTTAGACAGGATTTGGGTGCACTATACGTAATCGGCCCAGAAGTGGCAGTCGCTTTTTTACGTTCTTTCAGGCGATCGCCTTTGATTAAAAAAGTTAAAACTTACGCAGCCAATTAAATTTATACTGGTGAACGTCTACGTTCTGTACCGCGATTGCGAAACCTACTTTTTCAAACACTCCCGGAGGCATCAACCGGGTTTTTAGACGAGTCTTTGACCAGAGAGAGCGAGGGATAGTTAAAAAAAGTGGTTTCTTCCCTGATTAGCGCGTTCCAGACTTTAATTCGCGCGATCCCCTCTTTGGTATCGATCGCGCCCCTGCCTGTATTTGAGCAAATCACATCTCTGAGTCATGACAAAATATGATAGTTGAGCCAGCAATACTGACAATACACTTGCAAAAAAATACAGCCACAGATCCGTGTTTTTGTCTGTTGGAGCGATCGGGAAATCAACACTCTCAAATTAATAATTTTATTCTTGGATGTTTCAGTGTAAAATTTTCCCAATCGCGATCGTCAATCTACTGGAGATTGTTACCTATGCTACATTTCCCTCCCAGAGTATTTACCCCCAGAGTATTTACCCCCACCGAAAAACTTAGGTAATTTCCGGTTTCCCGTACCTACCCGTCTGTAGGATAAACAAGTGCTGTTATGTTAGACAGGAAGTGTTGTCTAGCTTGGTGTTGACCGCGAAAAAGCTGAAGTTTAAGTAGGGATCTGTCTTCAGGAGGAAATTGCCTCCCAATCAAAATTTATCCCTACAGGAACTGTTTTGGGTTGGGATCAATCGTTATTATCTATTCAATCACAGTGAAATTAGGCCAGCTCGATACTGGGGTATTGCAAACAGTCCCTAGGTTTGATTGAAATTACACATCAGGAAAGCGGTAACTAATATTCACCCGCCCCTCTTTCCTATCGAACTCTATAAACCAGCGCTCGTCGCAGCGCCTTGATGGAGTCGAAGTCCTCAGCGGGAGTTAAAAATGAAAATCACGTTTGTTCTTCCTACTCTGTGTCTGACTGGTGGAATACGAGTAGTATCTATTTTCGCAGAACGTTTGAGAAAGCGAGGCCACGAAGTGTTCGTCATCTCTGTACCTCACCGCCAACCGAGTCTGCGCCAGCAAGTCAAGTCGCTGCTGCGGGGACGGGGTTGGATTGCCACACCTGAAAACGAACCTTCATTTTTCGACAACTTAGATTTAGAACACAAAATTACCGATCGCTACCGCCCGGTAGAGGACAAAGATGTACCTGACGCTGACGTAATAGTTGCCACCTGGTGGGAAACCGCCGAGTGGGTAGCAAAACTCTCTCCCAGCAAAGGAGCAAAAGCTTATTTTCTCCAGCATCACGAAGTTTTTGACTATCTACCTCAAGGTAGAGTAGAAGCAACCTGGATGCTGCCCATGCACAAAATTACGATTTCTCAGTGGTTAGTTGACCTAGCTCGGACTAAATACGGCGATCGCCAAGTTTCCTTAGCTCCTCCTAGTGTGGACACTAAGCAATTTTACGCCTGTCCTCGCAACAAACAATCGGTTCCGACAATTGGCATGATGTACTCTACAATTTACTGGAAAGGAACCGACATCGCCCTGAAAGCTTTTTCCCTAGCTGCCGAAAAAATTCCCAACCTGCGTCTGGTTGCCTTCGGTGTAGATGCCCCATCCTCGGAATTGCCGCTACCAGCCAATGCCGAGTATATAATTCAACCCGACCAACACAAACTCAAAGACTCTTACAGCAAATGCGATGCTTGGCTGCTGGCGAGCCGCTCCGAAGGCTTCGGGTTGCCAATTATCGAAGCGATGGCGTGCCGCACTCCCGTCATCAGTACCCCAGCAGGCGCTGCTCCTGAACTTTTGAGTGGCGGTACTGGAATACTTGTCAGACCCGAAGATCCCGAAGAAATGGCAAAAGCTATAGAGCGTATCTGTCAGTTGCCCAATGTCGAGTGGCAAGCCATGTCCGAAGCAGCCTATGCCAAGGTAGTCAATTATACTTGGGAAGATGCCACCGCTTATTTTGAAGCGGCATTGAAAGTTGCTGTAGACAAATCTAAAGAGCGGGAGGTTAAGATCGTTTCCTTTTCTCCCTATGTGACCCAAGCAGCGACGCCGGAAAAAGTTGAGGTTGGATGCTAACTGCTGCAATTTGAAATTCTGCACTAAGAAGTGCGTCAACAGCGCGGGATTCTCAGCAGGAATTCCAGATCGTTTGGTGGGGTGCTTCTGCCAAAACCCAAATCGCCCGTGTCCTGTTTTCTACCAAGCAGTCTCGACACGAATTCTCACCGCATCGACTAGCGAATAGTGGTTCAAAGTTACCGCCCGCCAAAAACTGAAGCCGAGTGTCACAGAGGTTTTAATGCTGGCACCGTTACCGGTGGGACTTGTCTAGTCCTCAAACATCTCCCGATTGCTAAGGGGGATAAGTCGGTGACGCCAAAGTCCGGCCGGCTATCAAGTGACGATCACCTCGATCGTTCGCCCGCACCCTGCACAAAAAGCCAAAAAGAGACTCGTAAGTGCCAACTTTCTGTGATGATGGAGGAGTTTTATAAACCAGTGTCAATCTTCCGTATCTATTCATGAAAATTACTTTTGTCCTTCCTACCCTTAGTCTTACAGGTGGCATGAGGGTGTTATCTATCTACACAAAACTTCTCCAAAAGCGAGGACACAAAATACTTATCGTCTCTACACCCCTGCAACAACCGACTTTGATCCAACAATTGCGATCGCTGTTCAGGGGCAGGGGTTGGCAGCCCGCTCGTAAGAAAGAACTGTCTCACTTTGACCAGGTGGATGTCGAACGCCGAATTCTCGAAACCGACCGTCCAATTACCGACGGTGACGTACCCGACGCCGATATTATCATGGCTACTTGGTGGGAAACTGCCGAGTCGGTGGCAAAACTCTCTCCCAGCAAAGGAGCGAAAGTATATTTTCTCCAACACTACGAGGCTTTTGACTACGTACCGAAAGGTCGAGTAGAAGCAACTTGGCGGCTGCCGATGCACAAAATCCTTGTAGCCCAGTGGCTGGCCGACAAAGCTCGGAATGAATATGGCGATTTGTCTGCATCTCTGGTGCCTCCCACCGTGGACACCAAACAGTTTTACGACCCCAAGTCGCGGAGCAAGCAGCCGCGAGGCAAGCAGTCAGTTCCCACAGTCGGGCTGTACTATTCTACAACTCCTTGGAAAGGCTGCGATATTGCCCTGGAGGCTTTCTCTATAGCTGCTAAAAAAATTCCCAACCTACATTTAGTTGCCTTTGGTTCGGGGGAAACTCCTCCTCCCTCTTTGCCTCTGCCGGAGGGTACTGAGTATATAAGGTCACCAAATCAAGACCAACTCAGAGAATGCTACAGTAAATGCGATGCTTGGTTGTTTGGCAGCCGCTCCGAAGGCTTCGGCTTGCCAATTTTAGAAGCGATGGCTTGCGGCACTCCAGTCATCGGCACTCCTGCTGGTGCTGCTCCCGAACTACTGGCTGGTGGGGGTGGAATACTTGTCAAGCCCGAAGACCCAGAGGATATGGCAAAAGCCATCGAGCAGATTTGTCAGTTGTCTGATACCGAGTGGCGGGCAATGTCTGAGACTGCTTTGGAGACGGTGATTAATTATACCTGGGAGGATGCAACTGATCTCTTCGAGGCTGCACTGTACACTGCTATGGAACGTCAGCCACAATTAACGGACAATGCGTAAAGTTGAGCTTGATTTAAAAGATCGGGTAAGATGCGATCGTTTAAGCGAGAATTTTTATCCGGCAAATTGATCTGTCTTCCTACAATTTTACTGCCAAAAAAAACCTATGGTTGCGTTAATCCCAATTGTTATGTTCGGCTGGATTCCGGTCGTTTTTTACCTGTTTGTGAGGTTTCCGACTCAGCGGGCGGTAATTATAAGTTTTGTTGTAGCGTGGCTGTTTTTGCCGCAAACTTCTTATCCAATTCCCCTATTGCCGCCGTATACCAAAATATCGGCGTCTTGCTACGCGATTTTGCTGGCTACTATTTTCTACGATACTGCGCGCATCACCACTTTTAAACCGGGTTGGCTGGACATACCAATGGTAATTTGGTGTTTGTCTCCCATTGTTTCACAAGTTACTAATGGTGGCAGCCCAATTTCTCCGACTTTCAGCCAAATCATTACTTGGGGTATTCCTTATTTTTTAGGACGCTTGTATGTGGGTAATTTAGACGGGCTGCGACAATTAGCGATCGGGATTTTTGCTGGTGGGTTGGCCTACATTCCTTTTACTTTATTTGAAGGGGTTAAGGGCCCAGTTCTGCACCAAATGGTTTACGGAATGAGTGCCGTTGAAGACTGGAGTCAAGCAAGGCGTATGGGGGGGTGGAGACCGGTAGTATTTATGCAGCACGGTTTGATGGTGGGCGTGTGGATGATGACAGCAGCCTTAATCGGAGTTTGGCTGTGGCAAACTGGGACGATCAAAAAGTTTCAGGGCCGCAACATCAAGACTCTAGCTATTGTATTAACTATCGCTTTTTTCCTGTGCCGTTCTACTGGCGCATACAGTTTATTTGGCATCGGGTTGATCGTATTATTCTGTGCCAAGTGGTTTCGCACCTCTTTGCCCCTGCTATTGATAATTGGATATGTAGCGTTTTATTTGTACGTAGCTGCGTCGGGTCAATTTTCGAGCCAAGATGTGATCGGCTTCATCACTCAATTATTTGGCGAAGAACGAGCCGCTTCTCTGAAGTTTAGATTTGACATGGAAGAGATATTGGGGGAAAAAGCGCGACAAAGATTTCTGTTTGGCTGGGGGGATTCGGGCGGAAACCGCGTGTACAACCAGTACGGTAAAGATATCTCGGTCACCGACAGCTTGTGGATTATTGCATTTGGCATTTACGGTGCAGTCGGTTTAGTTAGTTTATTTTCTTCCTTGTTACTTCCTGTTGTGGTCTTTTGCGTCAAGTATCCCGCCAGAAACTGGTCTAATCCCAAAGTAGCGCCCGCTGCGGCCCTGGGAGTAGCCTTAACTATGTACGTGTTTGACTGTGTTTTGAACGCTATGACTAACCCGATTTTTGCGCTGATTGCTGGAGGAATATCGGGTCTGGTCTTAAAAGCTCCAGAAAGTCTTAAAGCCAAGAAAACCAGTTCCCCGCCAAGAAGACAGTCGCTGGTTCACCAAAAATCAGGATGAGGTTCGCGCGATCGCCATCTCAGCTTGAATATCTTGTATTCCCTGCATACAAAAACTCAAAAATCTACTACCTTTAAATCAAATCAAGTTCGTGAGTTTCGTTCTCTTTCTCAGTTGCTCAAAATTAGTGAGTCTAAAAAATGTAAAAATTTATTTCTTAGATTAATTTACAAGGGTTCAACGATGAGCACGGGATGGGGTTTTGATTAAAAGTGTGTTGCAATTTGTAAATATTAATTGGTTTTACACACTTTTTGCGAGAAGGAACGGATGCTTTACACAATCTTTAAAATTCCTGAGTGGACAGTTAGGGTGTACGGGGATATACTTAAGAAAGTATATTCACGCCCCGCCCCCAAGTAGTGAAAAACATTCTTGCTGTAGTGGGGGTGAGAGTTTGAGTTGTAGCTTAAGATTAAGGTCGGAAGGTAATAACAAATGAAAACAGTTAATTTATTGAATGTCTCTATAGATAACTTGTCAATAACAGAGTTGTTTGAAAAACTCGATTCCGAAGGCGGTGTCGTATTTACGCCGAATGTAGACCACTTAATTAAGTTGCAGTATGACCGCGACTTCTATGAAGCTTACAATACATCTAGTTATAGAGTATGCGACAGTCAAATATTGATGTATGCCTCAAAATTTTTGGGAACTCCTCTCAAAGAAAAAATTTCCGGTTCAGACTTGTTTCCGGCATTTTATCTGTATCACAAAGATAACGAGAACATTAAAATATTTTTGCTAGGAGCGGCGGTCGGTATTGCTAAAACAGCCCAGGAAAAAATCAACCAAAAAATTGGTAGAGAAATAGTGGTTGAAGCACTTTCTCCTTCTTTTGGCTTTGAAAAAAATGAGGAAGAGTGCGAAACAATAATTGACGCGATTAATAAATCAGGAGCTACAGTTCTGGCTATAGGAGTGGGAGCGCCGAAACAAGAGAAGTGGCTGGTTAAATACAGAAGCAGATTCACACAGGTCAAGGTTTTCTTGGCCATAGGTGCAACTATTGATTTTGAAGCTGGTTGCAAAGCCAGATCTCCCAAATGGATGAGCGAAGTCGGCATAGAATGGGCGTACCGATTGTTAAGCGAACCGAGAAGGTTGTGGAAAAGATATTTGATCGAAGGTCTGCCGTTTTTCCGCTTGATAGTAGAACAAAAATTAGGGTTTTATAAAATGCCTTTCGTTAGATAGCAAAACCACGAAGCTACAATGGGAAGGCGGTTCCTAAAAACGGCAGCGACAAATCTTTAACGTAAATGAAGCTGAGTATCAGACTCTGGTGTTTGACTTGGGCGCCAGACGGATGCAAGCTGTGGATAGCCCGATCGCACTCGATGCCAAAAATATTCATTTTTGCTTTCTGTTTCCAGGTAAAATCGGAAAGAAACCTTTCTTGCAAATCCCTAACTAGGGATTTAAATCATGAATCTGCCTTCTTTCTTGTGGTTGTGGAAAATAGCGGCTTGGTCAATGGGTGTTTCCCTGCTAGCTTACCTGTTGCTGGCCGTTAGTGGAACCTGGATGTTTGCCGCCCGCAGTACGAAACAACCGCGCCCAAAATGGCTGCGTCCCTTTCATTTGGCGACTGGCGCGGGGATGGCAACTTTGGTAATTTTACTGCTCTTAATTGGCGTAGTCGGTACGCTGGGATACTACGGCAATTTAGGTCACTCGGCTCATTTACCGACGGGGTTAGCTGTTGTTGCTTTGGTGTTGGTTTCTGTGGGAAGCGGGCTGCAAATTGGCCCTAAACATCCTTGGGCGCGTCCCCTCCATATCGGCGCTAATTTGGCTTTGTTTGGGGGATTTGTGATTGTTTTGTTAACAGGATGGACAATCGTACAAAAGTATTTACCGAAAGTTTAACGTTTGTTTGTAGTGAGGATTTCAGTCCTCTGATTGAAGATGCGGACTTCAGTCCGAACGATCGAACCTGATCGAAGATGCGGACTTCAGTCCGAACGATCGAACCTACTATTTTACTGGTGAAATCTAAGATGTGCTGCGCGGTAATCTGCGGATTTTCTAAGTGGGGAACGTGTCCGCAATCGGGTATCCAAATTAGTTGGGAATTCGCGATCGCACTTTGAAACTTTTCTGCATCCGCAGTCCCTAATATTCTATCTTGTTTTCCCCACAAAATCAGTGTTTGCTGCTGAATTTGCGACAGTTTTTCCCCAAAACCGCCGTAGCCACCGCTTTTAGTAAACGCAATTAAAGCTTGATTCCAGTTGGGCATTTCCAAGTGCAAAGCCGCGCAGGTTTGTGCGTCAACAGAAGCCCAAGTTTCGTCAAAATAAGCATTGACGCTAATTTTTTGGCGAATTTTAGGGTTTCGCAAAAATGAAGTTGCCAGATATCCTAAAGGAGGAATTAAAAATTTTCCCTTATTAGAAGTTACCGCAAAACCAGCACTGTCTATTAACACTAATTTTTTGACAGCTTCGGGATGATTGAGAGTCAAATCTATTGCTGCTGCACCTCCCATCGAGGCGCCAACTAAGATTACAGGCTGCGAAATTAGCGTTTTCCAAAAATAGTATAGGTGAGTTTCAATTGCCATGGCGCTGAATGGCAAAGCCGCCGCTCTTTCTGTAAAGCCGAAACCCAACAAATCCACTGCCCAAGTCTCATTGTTTTCGGCAAGCAGCGGCAACAGGCGGCGGAATTCAAACACGGAACTGTCGAAGCCGTGAAGTAGCAAAATTGGGATGTTTCCGCTGCCTTGGCGCGCGTAGGTTGTGGCAATTGGCTGCTGGTTTAGACTCGTTGTAATTGGCTCAACTTGAATGCTTTTGGCTAAGGCAATTGAGGTGGATTCTGTAAGTTGTGCGATCGACTTTGGCAGAAAACTTGCTGGCATAATTCTTGATAAATTGTAAATTAGGGGCGATGCCCCCGCGATCGCCCTCACATTTAAGTATATATGCTCGATCGCCCGCTATAGGATTTAGGGCGATCGACCCGTTAAAATGCGATCGGTACTTAGTCTCGCTCATGCCACTTTAAGGATGAGCTTGTTAAGATTCTGTTAAAATATTTGAGAATAGTTGCTAATAATTCCTTTTTAATTTACTATGCTAAAGAGCAGTAAGTATTGCTTCCGGGAGATTAAGGCGCACATTGGCATCTAACGCAAGAGAGATTAAAATTAGGAACACGCCAAAAATTCGTCTTTCTGGGCGGGGTAAATGGCTGCGTCCAAAATATTAAAGGGGAAAGAGTTCGCTGAAACGGGAAATTTAGCGATGTATGCGACTGTGCGCCGTTAGTATTGAGAATTAATCTCAAGTCGGGCGGACAAGCAGACCCAAGCAAAAAGTTAGTAAAATCGATCAACCACCAGAACAGATGAAAGAAAACATACAAGAATACAGCCAACAAAACCAAAAGTCAAACCCCAGACATTTCGGGGCTTTTACCTTTTACGGCGAGACACCAGAAGTCTCTCAAACCGAAGAGGGCAGCACAGAAATTCGGCCAGACTCAGCCCAAGGTAAATTATTCCCGCTGGCGATGGCAAGCATTGGGGACAAGGTGCGGATCGTCAAACTTAAGGGTTCAGATGGTACTGTGCGACGCCTCATCGGCATGGGATTAGTCCCGGGGATCGAAGTTCAAATCGTCAGCAATTCTGGGGGTTCGGTGATTGTGGGGATTTGCGACAACCGCATCGGTTTGGGGGCGGGTATGGCACAGAAAATTATGTGTACTAATTAACGGAATTGGGAAACCGCAGGCACGCGGCATTGGGGATTGGAGGTGAAAAAGAAGTTATTACCAATTACCAATTACCAATTACCAATTACCAATTACCAATTACGAATAGAAAAAAATGAACGAGAAGAAGCAATTGCGAGATTTAGCTGTTGGCAGCACCGGCCGAGTAGTTGGCTATGAGAAAACAGCCCGCGGCTACAAAGGCAAATTGTTAGCAATGGGATTGACGCCGGGAACCGAATTTACCGTCACTCGCCACGCACCCCTAGGAGATCCCGTAGAAATCCTAGTGCGGGGTTTCAAACTCAGTTTACGCAAAGATGAAGCCAGTACCGTATTTGTAGAGGAGGTGAAATAATGGCAAAGCAAATTATTGGATTGGTGGGTAATCCCAACTGCGGCAAAACTACATTGTTTAATGCTTTGACAGGTGCTAACCAGCGAGTCGGTAACTGGCCGGGAGTAACAGTCGAACGCAAAGAAGGAAAATATACTCACGATGGTTTAGCAATTACTATTGTTGACTTGCCGGGAGTTTATTCTATCGATGCCGAAGACGGAGATACCGGACTCGATGAATTGGTAGCGCGAGATTATTTGCTATCTGGCGAAGCTGATGTGATTGTTAATATTGTTGATGCTTCCAATTTAGAAAGAAATTTGTATCTCAGCACCCAAATCTTAGAGATGCGCGTGCCGATGATAGTAGCATTAAACATGATGGATGTTGCCAAAGAAAGGGACACCAGAATTAATGTTAGCAAACTCGCAGAACGCCTCGGCTGTATAGTGGTGCCGATGAGTGCCACCTCAAATGACGGAGTGCCACTGCTGCGCGATGCTGTTAATAAGGCGCTACAAAAGCCGATCGTACCATCTAGCTATGTAGCATATCCGGCTGTCATCGAAGATGCGATCGCCCAATTAATCCCGCATATCCAACAGCACAGCCGCAACCGCAGCGTGGATGCCCGCTGGACAGCCCTAAAACTCCTAGAATACCAGGATGAAGTGGCCCCGGAACTCGCCAATACAGAGTTAGAACAAATAGTCGTCCCGCACCGCCGCAGAGTCCACGAAACCCTCGATGACGACTTAGATATTATCATCGCCGATAGTCGCTACACCTTCATCCGCACCCTAACCCAAGGCGTCGCCGAAAGTTCCAGGGAAGTCAAAACCAACGTTTCCGACAAAATCGACCAAGTTGTGCTTAACCGCTGGTTAGGCATCCCCGTATTCTTGGCGGTAATGTACTTAATGTTTACTATTTCGATTAACGTCGGCGGCGCGTTTATCGACTTCTTTAACGGCGTAACCGGGACGATTTTTGTTGACGGTTTCGCCGAAGTGCTCAAAAAAATTAATGCACCCGGATGGTCAATTGGATTGCTAGCACAGGGTGTAGGTGTCGGTATTCAAACCACAGCTAGCTTTATTCCCCAAATTGGGATGATGTTTTTGTGTCTGTCAGCGTTGGAAGACTCCGGCTACATGGCGCGGGCAGCCTTCGTCATGGACAGATTAATGCGATTTGTCGGACTTCCCGGCAAATCCTTTGTACCGATGATGATCGGTTTTGGGTGCAATATTCCCGGAATTATGGCGACGCGGACATTAGAAAATAAGCGCGATCGCACGATGACAATTATGATGAATCCATTCATGTCTTGTAGCGCCAGATTAGCAGTTTACGCCCTATTTTGCGGCGCATTCTTCCAAGTCGGCGGACAGAATATGGTGTTAGGACTTTATCTGTTAGGAATTTTAGCAGCAATTCTCACCGGACTAATCTTAAAAAACACCATCCTGCAAGGAGAAGCTGCACCCTTTGTGATGGAACTGCCGCCCTACCACATTCCCAAACTTAAAGGCGTGCTGCTGCGGACTTGGGACAGATTGCAAGCTTTTATCAAAAAGGCCGGAATCGCGATCGTACTTATGGTGATTGTCCTCGGATTCTTAAACTCCGTCGGCACAGACGGTTCCTTTGGCAAACAAGACAGCAAAGATTCCATACTCAGCTCGGTGGCCCGCACCGCAACACCTGTATTTACACCAATGGGCGTTACCCAAGAAAACTGGCCCGCCACTGTTGGCTTGCTAACAGGAGTTTTTGCCAAAGAAGTGATGGTGGGCACATTAAACTCCCTATACACCCAAGTAGCAGCCGAAGAACAAGCAGTCGCCGAACCCGACAAACCAGAGGAACCGTTCAGCTTTTCGGGCGGTATGAGCAAAGCATTTCTCAGTATTCCAGAGAAGTTAGGACAACTTCCCGGCCAACTTTTTGACCCCTTGGGCTTGAGTAAAACCAATATTACAGACCAAAAAGCAGCAGCAGAAGCCCAAGAAGTATCTCTAAGCACTTACGGGCAAATGTCTAAGCGCTTTGGTTCCAATACTGCCGCTTTTGCATACTTGCTGTTTGTCTTGCTGTATTTCCCTTGCGTCTCCGCAACGGCGGCACTTTACCGCGAAACTAATTTGGGCTGGACAGTATTCGCCTGTACTTGGACTACAGGTTTAGCTTATTTCACAGCCGTTGGGTACTATCAAATTGCCACTTTTTTAGAGCATCCAGCATCATCTACTGCTTGGATTGGAGGACTAGCAGTAACTATGGCTGCCGTGCTTTTTGGATTGAAAATCGCTGGTTCAAAACGTTTCAAACGGCGCGAAGTGATGAGTCAGTAGTCAGTAGTAATGCACTCCCTCGCGATCGGGGACGCTCGCACTGCACCTCCTCGCGATCGGGGACGCTCGCACTGTACACCCTGCGTCAACAAAGGATAAAAAAATATGATTTTAAGCGAAATCCAACAGTTTATTTCCCACAATAAAAGAGCTTCTCTCGCCGATTTAAAACTTCATTTTCGGATGGACGGCGAGGCTTTGCGCGGAATGCTCAACCGCCTGATCCGCAAAGGCCGCATCAGTAAAATGCCAGAAGCCAAGAAGTGCGGCGGATGTCACAGTTGCAGCGACGATGCTACGGAGATTTATGTGTGGGTAAATGCCGATCGATCCTCACCCGTAGAGGAACCAGTCTCTGCAAGTTGTCATTGATCTCATGTTCGCTCAATTACCCGCAAACCTATTTTGTTGTCGTTTTAGCGGACAAAATATAATTTTAAATCAGCGAATTTAATAAGAACCCACGACAATTATGCTACAGCAAGCCTCATCAGTCGCCCTCCCTCTTCCTCTCTGACTCTGCCGCCTCTGCGCTCTAGAAAAGTTAATAAAAACAATCTGGTTCACCAATCCCAGAGAATTAGGATACCATTTAATCAGACATCTGAATGTATGTTCAATGATTAAGTAGGTGGTATAAATAAACATTAGATGGGGAGAGGGCGGGTTTTGCTGGTTCAATATTTTTCATCAGGTTATTGCAAATAAAGTCATTAATCTATCTTAGTTGATTGCCTGATAGTTTTCATCGTTGGATGCGATACCTAAAATTTAAAATCTAAAACCCGTTGGCGACTGTGTAGAGATAGCCAAAAATTTAGTATTTCTTCCCCGACTTGTTCGGGATAGAAGTGATGGAAGAAATGCCGCCCGTCTGGACATTCCCAAAGCCGATCGCCTTTTTTCATAAATTTAGACCAGCGCCGCATCACAATAGGAGATACCACAAAATCCGTTTTGCTACTACATATCAACAAAGGTACTTCTACACCTTCATCGCTAGAATTAATCACCCTAAATAAAGAGTGAGGACAAGGAGAACAAGCCAAGTCATCCTCAAAATATGGTATAAATTTTTGATTGATACTTTGATTTTGGAATCCCAGCATATCGCTAACCATTTGAGTCAAAACTTGTTTACCACTCCAGGGAAAAGCTGAAAGATGGGTGTAGTAATGTGCTTGCCAATTAACAGCCGATGGCACACCCACACCTAAAAGTCCCAAAGAACTTACTTTCTCTGGATAGCGGCGCGCGTACATTAAGCCAACTAATCCGCTGGTACTGTGGCCGATGAGATGAATTGGGCGATCGCGCATTGTTAAAAAATCGTGCAAAAGTTCAACAGCCATATCTAAAGAGCAACCTTCGTCTTCAGTTTGTTGGTATTCCCATACTTGCACAGGTACAGAATCATTTAAGTAGGAAAGCAGGGAGCGATCGAAGCATTGCAAACTCGGACTTACACTTAACCAAAGCACATCATCTGAACTAAAATTCATCTATTTTAAGTTGGAGATATAGTTATTTATAGCTTAAGCATAACGTTTAAATGTAGGGTGCGCCACGCGCACCTTACCGCTAATACCAGTCTACAATCCAAATTCTTTCTTGAGTTGAGATACCCAAGATTTGACGCGCGCTTCCGTCAGATCGGATTGGTTGTCTTCATCAATAGCAAGACCCAAAAACTTGCCATTAACTACAGCTTTAGATTCATTAAAATCATAACCGTCTACCGGCCACTGACCGACAGTTTCGCCGCCCTGTTCTGAGATTTTCTCAGCCAAAATTCCCATTGCATCCATAAAATTATCCGGGTAGCCTTCTTGGTCGCCAGTTCCCAAATAAGCTACTTTTTTGCCGCTAAAATCAATATCATCAAGTTCGGGGAAAAAACCTTCCCAGTCGCTTTGCAGTTCGCCGATATTCCAAGTCGGACAAGCGATGATCAGACATTCGTATTCGGCGAAATCATCATTGTCAATGCTGCCGATTTCGTGTAGAGTTACGCTATCGCCGCCAAATTCATCTCGAATCATGTCAGCGATAGACTCAGTTTTGCCAGTTGTAGTTCCGTAGAAAAGACCAATTGCTTTTGACATTTTTACTCCGAATGTGAAATTTGATAGTGCTTGAGGTTTATTTTTTTTGAGTCAGAACTTGGCATTTCTTGCCTGCAATTCATACAAAACCAGTAGACGCGATTGTGGCTAACCTGAGAAATCAGGGAGTCAAGGCAGCAAGGACACTGTTTTTTCATCTGCTTAAAGTTGAAAATTGATTAACCAAGCTGACTCGCTCAGATCGGGGTCTGGTTCGCAGTCAATTAGTAATAGATTCAGCGTCGTTTGTACTTTTAGAGTGCGCGGGATGCCGGCGGGTACAAACACAAATACTCCCGGTGTTAAAGTGACTGCGCGATCGCACACCGTGAGAGTTCCCACTCCTTCTAAGACGGCTATGGTGACATCTGTGGAGTGATCCAGGTCGGGTATTTCTGAATTTTGACCCAAACTCATCACTTTTTGGCGATCGGCAGGTTGCCCCTCGCTGATTTGCGAGGCTGACGCGGAAACTATTGCTGCTGTCACGGTGATTGACCTCCAGGTACTATTAACTTCTGGTACTTATTGCAATTAATATTCAATAAGCTACCATGCAATTTAGATAAATTGTCAAGATTAAAATATTAAGATTTGTAACAAAAAGGTGGCTGCATTGGAGATAGTTGAGGAAAATACAGCCTAAAATTTAGACAGAGCGGTGGTTTTGGGTGATCGAGCTGGAAGGGGCGATCGGTCAAATCCTAAAATACTTGCAAATTATATGCAGTTATCTCTAAAAAATCGGGGCGGGTTAGAGAGGGATTTGGTCGATCGCACAAATCCGTCTACAACCCGCCCCCTAACCTGCATCACAGGGGATTTAAGCCCCCACCTTTAGGTGGATTGTTTTTAGGCTGGGGCTTAAATCCCCTGCCTAAAAACTTAGCTGTCAACTGTCACACGTCAACTGTCAACTGTTAAGCTCTTCTGTCACTCCCGGAAAATAAAAATCGCAGCCAATCGATGAAACCGCTACTAAATGGACAATTAGCGATCGCTTTCCTGATAGAAACTCATATCTTAAGCCCCAATACTGAAAATCACTCTCTATAAGACTTTCAGCTTTTGCTTTAGTGAGAGTGACAGAAGAGCGCTAATCACAACAGTCAACTATCAACAATTAACCGACTAATTCTTCACCCCTACGCCCACATACATAATCGACGTATCCTCATTGATTTTGATTTTAAACAACCCAGACTTTTTGTAATCAATATAGTTAGCGAAATTAACTGTTAAAAGTTGAGCCGCTTGTTTGAAAACTGCCCCCGAAGGAAATAGTTGCTTTCCACTTGTAAAATTTTCCCAAAAACCGTGCATCTCGCCTAAAACAGCGCCCATTTCTCCAAACATATCAAAACCTTTAATTTCAATCTTGCCAAAACCCGTATCGCGCATTACCACAGAAAGTTCTTCCGGGGTAATAAACTTTTCCCAATCGTGCACGCCCCGCTTAATTTCCTGCAAGATATTTTCCATCAGTCCAATCATCACCACTTGCGAGGAAAAAGTTCGGTTTATTGTATCAAAAAAGAACAGTCCTCCGGGCTTGAGAATTCTGTGAACCTCAGACACAACTTTTTTGTAATCGGCAACGTGTTCTAAAACATCCACGCAGATTACAACATCGAAGCTATTGTCACCGTAGGGCATATTTTCGGCAAAACCTTGTCTGTAGTCAATCTCAAAACCGCTGGTAACTGCGTGATTTCGAGCTGCTACAATACATTTGTCCGATCGATCTATTCCCGAAACCACAGCGCCCCGCTCGGCCATAAATTCGCAGGAAAAGCCGCCGCCGCACCCGACATCTAAGGTTTTCAGCCCCCGCCAATTTGTCGCGTGTCTGTCGAAAAACTCAAATCTGGGTTTGTTGAGATGGTAGAGAGCATAGATTTTAGCATTTTCATCCCACCAATTATCAGCATTTTCGTCGTAAAATTCTAAATCGTTTTTTACTTCTGTTTTCTGCACGATTTTTTGAGTCCTGATTAGTGGAATATCTAGCGGCAGTTGTGAATCGCCACAGTTTTTGATTATAATACTTTTGGTACAAATTTCAACCAGATGCAGCGCGTTTCTATTATCATCCCAACTCTGAACGAAGCGACTTGTCTGGAACGCACCCTGCGCCAACTCAGCATTCTCAATCCTCCCGCTTGGGAGGTTTTGGTGGTAGATGGTGGCAGTCAAGACGAAACAGTTGCGATTCCCTACGGGATAGCTGCGCTTCACACACTTTCGGCAGCCACTCGTGTTATTTCTAGCAGTACAGCCGGACGTTCCGTGCAAATGAACCTAGGTGCAGAAACCGCCACGGGTGACATTCTGTGCTTCCTCCACGCCGATACTTTGGTTCCCGACGACATGGTAGCAGTCATTCAGAAAACATTGTCGGATGCCAAAATTTCCGGCGGGTTTATCTCCCTGATGGCTGGTGCACAGCAAACAAGATGGGGTTTTTCCCTCCACAATTACCTCAAAACTTACTACGCGCCGCTGTTATTTCGACCTCATTTATTTGTCAAAGGATTGCGCCTGCTGTTTGGCGATCAAGTTATTTTTTGCCGCCGCACAGATTTTTGGGAATGCGGTGGTTTCGATGCTGCACTCCCAATTATGGAGGAGGCGGATTTGTGTTTGAAGTTGGTGCGGCGGGGGAGACTGAAGTTAGTCAATCGGGTGGTGGAAAGTAGCGATCGGCGAGTCGCGCATTGGGGCGAAGTCAAAGCAACTGCGATCTATCTTGCGATCGGGTTTTTGTGGGGTTTTGGCGTTCCTGCGAAGTATCTCAAGCTGTTTTATGAAGACATCCGCTGAAACACAAAATCCGTTTAAATTCCCAGAATGTACTGGCTGTATTTTTTGGGCAAAAGTTTCTGCAACAGGTAAATAATCGTGCAACAAGCCAACAAATTCGCGGCAGCTAAAAAGCCGAGCTTCACTAGCGGAGGTACTGGATCGATCAACTTATAATACACTAACAACACATATTGCAAGACTGTCGAATCCAGCAGATATATCGGGAATGAATACGCAGCCAATATTTGGACTAATCCCGATAATCTAGTGGGAAGTGCGATGTGCTTAGAATATGCCAGGATAGACAATACGAACAAAATTGCGTATCCTTGAGAAGATAGTTTAAAAAACGATCGCAGAAACCATCCATCTGAATTAACTCCGCTCATCCAGTAATATTCCCAAATGCTCGCTAGATAAAACAGGATTGCTGCTGCTATAATTGGCAGTTTTCTGCGTTCGAGAATCGGTTGAATTCTGTCACGGGCTGCGCCCAAAAATAAACCTGTTGAAAATGGCAAAATCCAACTAAAAATCCAGCGCTCCATCAAAGGTAGAGGTATTGATATGTATTTGAAAACGGTTAAGTAAAAAAAGATGGTAAAAATTGTTTGAATTGTTACACCCAAGGCTAAAACTTTTCTGGGTTCTAAAACTCTTAATTTAACCAGGAGCCACCACCAAGCGTAGCATTGAACAATCACAACGATGAAGTAATAGGGAGGCATTACCGAACCTGTCAGGATGTCTCTGAGTAATGACAGCACATCAAATTTTTGAAGTGAGTTCCAATTATTTAAGGTGTAAAAAGCTACTGACCAGAATAGATATGGTGGTATAATTCTTGACAGTCTTTTTTTGACTACCTGTGCGGGATTATTTTGATTTTCTAGTTTGTTGGTGAGGAAAAAACCGCTCAGCAGTAAAAATGCTGGTACGCAGAACAGTTGCAAGGTATCGATCGCCACAAACAGAATTCGGCGATCGCGAAATGCCGAGAACCCAGCATGAGTAATCACCACACTGACGATCGCTAAAGCTCGGATCAAATCAAATTCAGCAAATCTATTAGAAGGTTTTTGCATTGTAAAAATTAGATTGCAAAAATTAGGGTCAAATCAGGAATTTTCTGTCTCATGAGTTTTTACCCTAGCAGAAAATTTTATATTTGCTCCTATCTTCACAAAACTTATACCTATTTCAAAGAGTCTGGCTAAGATCCTCAATCTGATACCAATTATTAAAAGCTCCCCGCACTCCTCACGGCAATGCCGTTTCCCTACTACTCGATCGTGCGAGCGCTCGATCGCCAATTCAGAAAATTACCCACCTGTCACGCTTTGAGTCAAAGCAGTTAGCTAGCTGTTGTTGTGATGGATGTGGGATGCAGAAACACTATCGAGGCGATCGCGCCCGTTGCGGATCACGCGCAGCATATCGCTCAGCTTGTGTTCGATATTATCGAGCACTTGGTCAGCATAATCGTCGGCGCCGTTTTGAATTTCCTCGCATTCAGCCATCGCCCTGACTCTCATGTCTTCCAATTCCTCTTGCGCCTGGTAGCGAATTTGTTCGACTTCGGCCAGCGTCGCCTGCTGAATTGCCTCGCAGTCGAGCAAAACTTGCTGTCGCAACTGATCTGCTTCTATTTTCGCCTGCTGGAGCAGGCCCATATCGTTTAAAAGTTCTGCCGCTCGCTGTTCTGCTGCTTCTATCACTTCCTGAGCGTAGAGTTGAGCTTCTTGGAGCAGTTCGTCCTTGTGCCGGATGATCGTCTCGGATTCCCCAAAGGCGATCGGCAAATTGAGCCTCACCAAGTCTAACTGATCGAGCAACTGTTCTTCATCCACCAGAGTGCGTCTGGTCAGGGGAATGCGCGGGCTGTCGAGAACAATTTCCTCAAGCCGGTTCAATTCCCGCTGGATGTCTACTCCTGCGGTTCGGGTTTCATCTCCGAAGGTGGCTGTGTTCTGAGGTGATTCGTTCTCAGTGCCGCGTCCGGTGCTGTCGGGTTCGATGCGAGTTGGTTCCTGCTGGCGTAACATTTGTAAATATCTAGGGCGACGTGTTTAGGAACAAGATGATCTACGGAGCCACCAAACTTGGCGATTTCTTTAACTACACTACTACTTAAAAAGCTGTACTCGTTAGAAGTTGCCAAAAAAACTGTTTCAATTTCCCCCAGAAGGGTTTTATTGGTGTGGGCCATCTGGAGTTCCATTTCAAAATCTGTTAATACCCGGAGCCCCCGCAGCAGCACTTTGGCTTGTCGAATCTTAGCATAGTTTACTGTCAAACCCTCAAAACTGTCTACTTCTACATTTGGCAAGTGTTTTGTAGAGAGCAGGATCTGCTCGATCCGTTCCTCTACGGTGAACAGAGGGGTTTTGCTGGGGTTCTTGACTACGGTAACAATTACGCGATCGAATAATTTAGATCCCCGCTCGATAATATCTGCGTGACCGAAGGTAATGGGGTCAAAGCTGCCTGGATAGATTGCAATCACGAGTTTTGCCAGAGAGTGGGAAATGGCGAGATGGGGAGAGTGGGGGAGTCAGAGATGGTGAGATGGTGAGATGGGCAAAATCTTCCTTTTTCCTTCTTCCCTCTTGCTTCTTCCTTCTTCCTTCTACTTTTTGAGGGAATGAGCTTTGTAGAAAGTTTCGAGGCTTTGCCTGTCGCCCACAAACCGCCAGTGCCAAGGCTCGTAACTGACGCCTTGGGGATTATTTTTGGGGAAGGACATTTCAAAGCTGAAGGCCGGAGCGTTGGCTTCTAGCCACTTGAATGCTTGGGTACTGTCAAAGCTGGGACTGAGGTTAGTGTCGGGGGCGGAGCCGTCGCCGAGGTCGATCGCGTAGCCTGTATGATGTTCGCTGTAACCTGGAGGAGCACTGACTTCGGCTCGCTTGCTGGCGTTTTGTCTGCGTTCAGCTTTTACGTCAAAAAATACGTGTTGTTGGTCTTCGACGGAGCGAAAACCGGATATGGGAGCGAAATAGATCCCTGATGCGGCAGCGGCGTTGACCATTTCGTGATATTTGGCTGCTGCTGAGGTGCGGAGTTTGACGCTACCGTCGGGGGTGACGTTTACCAAGTCTTGGGCTGGTGCTTCTGGGTACGGCAAATGTCCCAGCAGGTTGTCTGGGGTGGCGGCTTTTGAGTTGGTAGCTGGAGTCGGGGCTCTTCCAGAGGCTGAGCTCGCTGCTACTGGGGTTTTTTGAGTTTCCTGTGCCCGACTGGTGGCTGGGAAAAAGTTAAAGTTGAGGTGCAGCCAGATGCTGACCCCAAAGGCTACGGCCCCCAACCCTAGCAGTTTCCAAATCAGCCCTTTTTTCTTGGACTGACTCGCCCCTGCTTCTAAATATGGGTGGTCTCGTACTGCTTCTGGAATTTCGTCAGCGGCAAGCTCTGAGGCTTGCGGGGTTTTTCTCGACAGACTAGCGTTATCCAAGCCAGCTCCACTCCTGCACTTCAATAAGGCTCAACGTTACAAATTGTAGACCGATTGCGCGCGATCGCACAGCTACAATTGCCGCTGAGAATATATACTCTCTTCCTGACGGAGCCCCGTCCCATCCGCCAACTCTCTAATCTGTTATTTGGGCCTACAGTCGATCGCCCGTCGGAGGTGGCGCTGGTTGGCACTGGTTTATTTTAAGTGTAATTTGCTACTTATTCGACAAAATCGAACAATTATTCGATCGACACATCAAACGTCCGGGCCAATTTTAGCAGAGCACCGATGTCAGCCATTGTCAGATTGGGCGATCGGGCATCACTTTTGATGTTGTTGTAGGATACAGAGAGAGCGATAGACGACAATCAAACATTACCAACTTCCGCCAATTCGGCAACAGAACTTTGCTGTTCCAATTTATCCCCTGCATCAACCGCAACTGTTAACTTCAATCCCAAAACCTTCAGCCAATTAGCCAAAGCATAAATAGTTGCCATTCCATTCTGTGACAGCAAACCATCTAGTTTTTCTAAGTGCAATTTAGCTTCATCTGCTGACATATTTGGTTCTCCCAGAGCTTCAAACACATTACTAAGTCCTAGTTCGAGCAAACCGGCTTCAGGCTCATCATCTTCCAAATGCGCTGTTAGATAAGCAGCAGCGTGTCTTTTATCCTTGAGCGCTTCAATCAGATAGTCCTGGTAACTATCGCTAGTTGGCATTTTCGCGTTCTTCATATTCTTTCCAATACTCCTTAGCTTTACGAATATCTTGTTCTTGACTGCTTTTATCCCCACCACAGAGGAGAAGCACTATTGTTGACCCAAATTGTCCGAAATACACGCGATACCCCGGTCCAAAGTCGATTTTCAATTCGCAGACTCCTTCCCCAACAGACTTACTGTTTCCTAAATTCCCCAAGCGAACTCGATCGAGCCTTTGCTCAATTTTAACTACCGCATTCAAATCTCGCAGGGAACTAAGCCACTCTGCGAAAGGATTTTTACCGTCTGGGGTAATATAACGTCGAATTTCCTTGGGTTGTACTTCCATAAAGCCGATCGCACTTACTCACTAACGATCGTACAGGCGATCGGGCAAAATCAAACATTACGAACTTCCGCCAATTCAGCACAATTAGTAGGGTGCGTCAGTTGGAAAACCCTAATTCTTCGTAATAACCGGAAGACTGACGCACCCGGAGGGCTTCCAGGGAGAACTTCAATCGAGAGGTATTTTGAGTTTGACAGATATGGAAGAGTTCGTGTAGAATTTGTATAAATTTGTGACCAGCGAATGGGGTAAAAATTATGGCAGACCTATTAAAGTGTATGGAATGCGGAGGAATGGTAAGTTCTGAAGCTTACAAATGTCCCCACTGTAACACAGGTCGCGATGGCATCCGGGGTGTCAATTGTACTATTTGTGGTGGATTTTTAAAGTTTTCCGAAGCCCGCCACATAAAACTTGGCGAATACTCAGAAAGCCAGTTTTTTCATAATTCTTGTTATCAAAAAATTAGCCAAACTGTAGAAAAAAAGAAAACAATAAACTGCCCAGTATGCACGCAACCAAACCTGTTCAGTTACGCAGATACTAGATCAAGATCGCACTACAGTGAACGTATAAATTGTGCTAAGTGTGGACATCCTTATGAATACCAACAAACAAAAGAAAATGATCCTTACACTGAGTGTAGGTATTGTGGTTTTCTTCTTGAAAAAAATCTAGAAGTGCTAGTATTTAAAAGTGACTATCATGACTCTCCTGACTATTATAGCCACAAACTTTGTGATACCAATGAAAGGCAAGCTCAGAGACTCAAAGATCAGGAATATCATGAAAATAGCCGGCATAAAATCGAGGAATAATCACGTATAAAGAAGAAAAAAGAAGCAGACGAAAAATTTGAATCAAAGCTAAGAGGCGCATTATTACCTGGGCTATTTATGGGTGGGCTTAGTCTTGCGATGGGTGTTTGGGCGATCTTGTTGTTTGGGATATTATTCGGTCTTTATCTTATAATTGGGAATGAATAGAGGCGATCTCTGGGAGCATCTCAATGAAAGCACAATTAGTAGGGTGCGTCAGTTGGAAAACCCTAATTTTTCGTAATAACCGGAAGACTGACGCACCCGGAGGGCTACAAGCTGCGATTAAAAAAAATTGCCCAAAATCAAACATTACCAACTTGGGCCAATTCAACATCACTAACAGGACTTTTCTCTTCCCCTTCATCTTCTTGAGAAACCGCAACCGTTAACTTCAATCCCAAAGCCTTCAGCCAACTAGCCAAAGCATAAATTGTCGCGCTTCCTTCTGGCGACAACAAAACATCTAACTTTTCCAAATGCAACTTAGCATCATCAGCAGACATATTTGGTTCGCCCAGAGCCTCAAATATATCTCTCATAGCTGAGAGCATGATTTTTAATTCCAAATCTCCCTCTTCCTCTTCTCCAAATATCAGAGAAAGGTAAGCAGCAGAATAGTTTGGATCTTTGAGATGGGAAATTTTAAAGGGATGGTAAGGTAAACTCTTAGTCATATTTTTAACTCCTGTAATCATTCCAGTATTCCTTAGCCTTGCGAATGTCTTGCTCTTGGGTGCTTTTATCTCCACCTATGAGCAAAAGTACAATTGTCGATCCAACTTGTCCAAAATAAATCCGATAACCAGGGCCATAATTGATCCTTAACTCACAAACACCTTCTCCCACCGAGCAAGTATCCCCTAAATTACCATTTTCAACTCGCTCAAGCCGTTTTTCAATCCTCAGTATAGCGTTGAAATCCCGCAGGGAATCAAACCACTCATCAAAAGGGACTCGGCTATCGGTAGTAACGTAACGCTGAATTTCCTTCGGTTGTACTTCCATAAACTAGATTTTAGCCGATCGCACTCACTCAAAGTACAAAATCAAACATTACCAACTTCTGCGAACTCAGCAACATTAGCAGAAATTTCCTGATCCCCTGCATCAACCGCAACCGTTAACTTCAATCCCAGAGCCTTCAGCCAACTAGCCAAAGCATAAATTGTCGCACTTCCGTCTCCCGACAACAAAGCATCTAATTTTTCCAAATGCAATTTAGCATCATCAGCCGACATATTTGGTTCACCCAGAGCCTCAAATACCTCTTTCAAAGCTGATGGGAAAATGCCAATATCCAAATCTCCCTCTTCTTGCTCATTCAAAAATAACGTCAGGTAGCCTGCCGCATATACTGAATCTTTGAGCTGTTCAATCAGAAACGGATGGTAAGGTACACTTTTAACCATTGTCTTGACTCCTGTATTTAATCCAATATTTCTTTGCTTTACGAATATCTTCGTCCTGAGTGCTTTTATCCCCTCCACACAGGAGAAGCACTATTGTTGTTTCTACTTGTCCAAAATAAACCCGGTAGCCTGGACCAAAATTAATTTTCAATTCCAAGACTCCTTCTCCCACTGGGCGGTAGTCTCCAAAATTACCTGTACTGACTCGCTTCAATCTCACATTAATCTTGAGTTTAGCTTGAGAATCCCGCAGAGCATAAAACCACTCATCGAAAGGAATCTGACCGTCTGACTTGACGTAACGCTGAATGTCACGCTTGTTGTACTTCCATAAATGCGATCGCAACTACTCGCTCATGATCATAAAGGCGATCGCCCCCAATCAAACCTTCACAACCTCCACCAACTCAACAGCACTAACAGAACCTTAACCCTGATTCTAGCGACGATCGCACCCAATATTACAGTCGCGCCCGATCGCCCCTTGACTCAATGCGCTACAATTATTAAGAAATCTTTAGTTAAATCCGTTTAACGTCTCGGACGCATTATGAGTCTTCCCATTCGCAACGTCGCCATCATTGCTCACGTCGATCACGGCAAAACCACCCTTGTGGACGCTCTTCTCAGACAGTCCGGGGTCTTCCGCGAAGGGGAAGAAATCCCAGATTGCGTCATGGACTCCAATGATATCGAGCGCGAGCGTGGCATCACCATCCTTTCCAAAAATACCTCTGTCCGATACAAAGAAACCCTGATTAACATCGTCGATACCCCCGGACACGCCGACTTCGGTGGCGAAGTCGAACGAGTTCTCGGCATGGTAGACGGTTGTTTGCTAATCGTAGACGCCAACGAAGGCCCGATGCCGCAAACCCGCTTCGTACTCAAAAAAGCCCTGGAAAAAGGACTGCGCCCGATCGTCTTTGTCAACAAGATCGATCGCGAGCGAGCAGACCCCCACAAAGCCGTCGATAAAGTATTGGATCTGTTCCTAGAACTAGGTGCTGACGACGATCAGTGCGAATTTCCCTACCTCTTCGGTTCCGGTTTAAGCGGTTACGCCAAAAAACACCTCGAAGACGAAGGGCTAGATATGAAGCCTTTGTTTGAAGAAATCCTCGATCACGTACCACCCCCAGTCGGCGACCCCAACAAGCCACTGCAACTGCAAGTAACCACCTTAGATTACTCAGAATACGTCGGTCGCATCGTCATCGGCCGCATCCACAACGGCACAATCAGAGTCGGTCAACAAGCAGTCTTAATCACCGAAAGCGGCGCGCTTGTCAAATCAAAAATCAGTAAATTGATGGGCTTTGAAGGCCTGAAGCGAATTGATATCGCAGAATCTACTGCTGGTAATCTGGTCGCCGTTGCCGGTTTTGCTGATGCCTATATTGGCGAGACAATTACCTGTCCCAACGACCCGCAAGCTCTACCTTTAATCAAAGTAGACGAACCAACTTTGCAGATGACTTTCTCCGTGAACGATTCGCCGTTCTGCGGTCAAGAAGGTAGTTTGGTAACATCGCGTCAAATTCGCGATCGGCTAATGCGAGAACTCCAAACCAACGTCGCCTTGCGCGTCGAAGAAACCGAATCTCCCGACAAATTCCTCGTATCCGGCCGCGGCGAACTCCACCTCGGAATCCTGATCGAAAATATGCGTCGCGAAGGATACGAATTCCAAGTATCCCAGCCGCAAGTAATCTTCCGCGAAGTCGGCGGCCGTCCCTGCGAACCCTTTGAATGTTTAGTCTTAGACGTACCCGAAGAAGCAGTCGGCGGCTGCATCGAACGCCTCGGTCAGCGGAAAGCAGAAATGCAAGATATGCACGTCAGCAGCACCGGTCGCACCCAAATCGAATTTTCAGTCCCCGCCCGCGGTTTGATTGGATTCCGAGGCGAGTTTATGCGCTTGACTCGCGGCGCTGGAATTATGAATCACAGCTTCCTCGACTATCGCCCCCTCGGCGGAGAAATTGTCGCCCGTCGCAACGGAGTATTGATTTCCTTTGAAGAAGGAACTGCAACTACTTATTCACTGAAAAATGCTGAAGACCGCGGCGTATTTTTCATTACCCCCGGAACCAAGGTTTACAGAGGGATGATTATCGGAGAAAACAACCGAGATGAAGACATGGAGCTGAATAT